>JAEXSY010000394.1 GCA_023440105.1 Bacillota bacterium | reverse complement strand
ACCTTATCTGCTATGAAGCTGTATTTTGCTCCTCTGTTTATCTTTTCTAGCACCTCTTCATTAGTTGTCTGAACACCAATTTCAAATTGGAATCTCCCTTTGGGAGCGGTCTTCAGAAGACTAATCTCTTCTTCGCTAAGTATATCTGCAGAAATTTCAAAATGAAAGCAGGTTTTAGTTTCTGCCGAAATCAAAAAACTCCATATATCCAAAGAAAAGCTTTTTCTAGCATTAAAAGTCCTATCCACGAATTTTACAAGCTTTACCCCTTTTTCCATAAAGAATGAAAGTTCTTTTTTAACTCTATCACTTTTTAAAAATCTAACCCCTTGAGTTGTTGAAGATAAACAATAGTTGCAGTTAAAAGGACACCCTCTCGAGGCTTCGTAATATATAATTTTGTTTTCTAAATCCTCTAAGGTATCGTAAGGGAAGGTTAAAGTATTCATGTCTACTAGTTTTCTTGCTCCCTCATAATAAACAATTGAATCCTTTTTGTAAAAAAGCCCCCTTATCCCATGGATATCATTACGATTTATCAAAGCATTGATAAGCTGTCTATAGGTTTCTTCACCTTCTCCTTCCACTAAATAATCAATATTATAACTATTAATAATTTCCTCTCCGTCATAGCTGACCTCTGGACCTCCTAATATGATGGAAACCTCAGGAAGTACAAGCTTAATGAGGTCAATGAGTCTTCCAATATACTCCATATTCCATATATAACATGAAAAACCAATTATGTCTGGATTTGCTTCTATAATAGCCTCTAAAATGTTATCAATTCTATCATTTATAGTGAATTCCATAAGTTTACAGTTATAATTCAAATCCTCTGTGTATGACTTCAAATATCTTATAGCTAAATTGCTATGAATATACTGAGAATTAACTCCCACAAGTACGGCCCTTAACATTTTTTTGCTACTTCCTTTCTCCTTCAAGTATATATACTCCTTCTAGACTTTTTGATTTTTTTATATGAAAATCCTCTTTAATAAGCTCTTCTACAGAATTCAAATCAGATATAAGGAGCGGATTAGTTTCAACAATAACTAATTCCTTATAGTTTTCTTCAGAAAATAATATTTTAATCTTATTTTTATATGGCTTTAAAGACTTTTTTTCAATATCGATTATATAGAGTCCACCATATGGCTTAATATAGTCTTTAATCTCCTTTATTAACCCTATCCTTTCTTTTTTACTGGTTAAAGAGCTTAAAAAAAAGAACAATACTACATTATCATATTTTTCTTTACTTTCTTCCTTGAATTCCTGTTCGTTCTCTACAATATCTACAGAAATCTCTTCTTCCTGTTCTTTGAGAAAATTATATACGATATAATTATCATCTCTTCCTATCTCTAAAACCTCCCCCTTAAGTGAAAGATTTCTTAAATCTACCACTGAGGCACCTTCCATAAAGCATCCCCCCAATCTCGCCTATCTTACAATAAATTCTACAAAAAAAAAATAATTCCTTTAATTAAAGGAATTATTGTAAAGATCGCTATTCTTAATATTATCTTCAAAGTAGTCAAGCAAGTAACCTGCAGTACTTCTCTGAGCCTGAGCTAAAATTTTAGTAGCAATTCTATAATATCTCTCTTCTATCTCTGGGATATCATTATACTCCTCATGAGCATCAATAGCTACCTGTGCATTTTCTTTAATATAGTGTTTTATCTCAGGATATCTTATAGATCCAGATTCAACTGCAAAGGAATAATCATTGAGAAGCCTCTTAATAATCCACAATTCAAACTGTCTATGTTTTTTTAATAGCTTATTATTTACATGGTGAGGAACCGTTGCATCTTGAACTAGATGACAGGAGGCACCTAAATAAAACATCGCTAAATTCAAATCCTTATTATCCTTCAATTGGCTATAGGACATATTATAATATTTTAAAGCTTCAACCATAGCATTTGAAAATCCGTACAAGCCTTTTTCCTTGGTTATATGATAAAAATGGTTGGTGCTTTTAAAATCCTGATCTGCCCATACTACACCTTCATTTAAGCCTTTAATATTCTTTTTGTAAAAAGCCGCAGCCTCAGTATATCCATCATTATTTAAAATCTGTACCGCCTGCATATTTATAAATTTATGCACTATACAGTGGGTTTTAACGGCAATTTTCTTTACTGGATTAACAACCACCATGGCTCCTCTAACCATCCTGCCATAGGTATGTTCCATTCTCCTACCCATACTTCCACTTCCTTATCAATTCTATTATTACTTAATAGAAGTTATTAATTATTTTTATATCATATGTAAGAAACTTTGTCTATTTCTATTTTGTAAATTATATTTTCTATATTTTATTACATACTTGAATATACGCTCCATAAAAAGAATAGTAATAAATTATATAAAAATTTGCGAGGTAGCTTTATGAAAGGTGATAGCTTCTATAGGAGTACCGCTGTACTAACTGCATCAAACATTCTAACCGGAGTCTTTGGCTTTGTGTTTATTATTACCCTTACCCATCACTTAGGAGCAGAAGGTATGGGGCTTTATAATCTAGTTATGCCCCTTTATAATTTATTTATCTGTATAATGTCTGCAGGGATAGTTGCTGCTCTTTCTAAAGTCTCTGCAATATATCTAGAGAAAAAAGAAATAAAAAATTTATATAAAACTGTAAAAACTATTGGTTTTTTTAATTTATTATGGTCTATTACAATAACGTTAATAGTCTTATCCTTGAATGGTTTTCTAACCAATGACATTATTAAGGATTCTAGGACTTCATTGGCTTTATGGATAATTTGTCCTGCAATGATATTTGTAACTTTATCAAATATATTAAAGGGCTTCTTTTATGGTATATCTAGGGTTATGGTTCCTTCTATTATAGATATTTTTGAAAAGGCAATAAGAATCGCAGCACTGTTAACACTGCTTATTTTTTTTGATAGCACTTCTATCATGGTAAAGCTTTCTGTTGCCTATGGTGCTTTGTGTATCGGTGAGCTGATTAGTTTATTGCTTTTGTATATTTATTATAAGCTTAATAAACTGCCCTCAAAAAATGGTACAAGCCCTGTAGAAGGTAGGGCTCAGCTATTATATAATGTTCTTTCTATCTCAATTCCCTTATGTATAAATGGAATTATCACAAATATTTTATCAACAACCTCTGCCCTTATTGTACCTAGACGGCTTATCGCTGCAGGCTTTAATGAATCAATTGCTCTTTCGATGATAGGAAAATTCAGCTCTATGGCCATAGCAATAGTTTTCTTTCCTATGGTTATTATTGGCTCTATTAACACCGTTCTTATTCCTGATTTATCAAAGAGCGTAAGTAAAAAGGATTATTCATCCTCAGAGAACAGAATAAAGGATGTTTTAAGACTTTCCTTCGTACTAGGCTTGTGCACCTTGATGATATGTACTACTATACCTGACAATCTTGGGGCTATGCTCTTTAAAAGAGATGATTTAACGGAATATATTCGTTTTGCAGCGCTTTCAGCTCCCTTTGTTTATACCTCTGTTACCACTTATGGAATATTAAATGGTATAGGCAGGCACAACATCTTATTAAGAAACTCTGTAGCTGTATCTTTATTAGAGCTGATTTTCCTTTTCTTCCTCACGGCTATTCCAAGGATAAATATTTTAGGCTATGGAATTACAATGATTATATCCTCCTGTATTACTATTGGCTTAAATATATATGAGATAAAGAAATATTATGAGCTGGAATTTTCCCTTACAAATATAATAATCCTTTCCCTCTGTAGCTTATTTATCTATTATGTACTAAAATTCCTTGATAACAACCTGTCAGAGGACCTGAATACCATAAAAAACATAATAATAATCCTTTGGGGCTTCGTCTTATTTATTATTTCAATATTCATAACTAAAAAGGCAGCATAAAAGCTCTGCAAATCTTGCAGAGCTTTCATTATCTCATTCTTCTTTTTATACTCTTTGGTATCTTATTATATAATCTTGGTGAAGCTTTCTTTATCTCTTCCCTTGTTACTGTTCCCATTAGTATCAGTGCAAAGGCATAGAAGACTACTCCTACTATTATTGAAAGGAGCATAGATAAGGCATACACCTTAATGGATGGACTTGTACCTCCTAATAATAAGATATATTTATTAGTTAAATATACTCCTATCCCCATTATACCACTAGCAGCTAAAGGTCCACTAAGTAATGATATATAAGGAATTTTTCTTCTGATAGTTTTCCTCAAAACTCTAATATTTAATAACGCTGTGACTCCATAACCGGCATAACCACCGATAATAGCACCATAAATATTTATATCAGGAATAACTATCAGAATATAGTTAACAATTATTTTTACTAAAATACCCACAAGAAGGGTTACTATTACAGGATAGAATTTATTCAAGCTCTGAAGTATTGTAGCCTGAAGCTGTATCAGTCCCATTAATACGGTTATAAAGGAACCAAAGAATAATAGTTTATATCCACCTGGATCTCCGGGATATATTACCCCAAAGGCTGTTCTGCTTAAAAGCATAAGACCAACAGCGGCAGGTATTGTTATTATGAAGCTAACTTTAAAAGCAAAGGATATAGATTCTTTTATCCTATCATTATCTCTATTAATCAAAGCTCGAGAAATAACTGGTAGGGTTATAGTACCGATGGCAGTAATAAAAACTAAGGGAACATTAGATAAGGTTTGATACTGTCCAAGATAACCGGAAAGAGTGTCAATTTTATCTATCATAAAGCCCGCAGTATCTAATCTACCTCTAACATTAGCGGTATCTATAAGTGCTCCAAAGTTTTGAAGTCCAGTGCTCATGGTAATAGGAAGACCATACATAACAACCTTCTTCAAAAGGTACTTAGTACTGTGTCTTCTATGTGTTAGCTGTTTCCCACTAGGAATCTTAAAATACCTATTAACTTGATAGATATATATAAGATAAATCACAGCTACTAATGCCCCCAGGGAGGTACCTATAGTAGCTCCCGCTACACCCATTTCAAGTCCAAAGGAATTTAAAAGGATAGAAGCAAAAAGCAGGCTTACAACTACATTTATTAGCTGTTCTAATATTTGCGATATCCCAATAGGTGTAATTATGTTTCTCCCTTGAAAGTATCCTCTGTAGGAAACTAATCCAGAAGTAACGGTTATCGTTGGAGCTAACATCATTAAAGAATATACAGAACGAGGATTATTGGTTAACTCACTAATAGGCTTTGCTAGAATAATCATAAGCATAGTGGCAATAAAACCTATAGCTAATAATAAAGCTCTTGTAATCTTAAAGGCTCTTAAGGCATCTCTAGGATTTCCTTTCTCATCCAGCTCAGCTACAAGCTTAGCGATAGCTGGCTGCATACCAACATTAGTAATGGCATATAGCCAGGTAAAAACCTGATATGTACTATTATAAATACCAAAGCCCTGGGAACCTATAATCCCTGATAGTAAAGGTACATATACTAAAGATAATAGCTTAACCAATATCCCTGATATAGATAATATAAGCATAGATTTAGTGGAAGATTGTTCTTTCATACTAAACTCCTATCTAATAACTACTCTAAAAACATCCTTCTTTATCTTTTTGAATATGGGTGGAAGTGCCTCAGCAATGGTCTTATTCTCCAAATACTGAAATCTCTCTGTACAATTTCTAAAAATAACTTTGTAAGCGTAGAGGAATTGATAGTTCAACCCATACTTATTAATAAAAAACTCATTTATTTTTCTTTCCCCATATTTTTGATCTCCTACAATTGGGAAGCCTAAATGAGCCAGGTGCGCTCTAAGCTGATGGCTTCTTCCGGTGATCAAATCAATTTCTATCAATGAGTATAAAGCATCCGTCTGTATAAGTTTAACCTCCATGGCAATTTTTTTGCTCATAGGAACCTTCTCATCATATATTTGAGATATGTTGTTCTCACTATCTTTCTTTATGTAAGCTTCATAAATTCCAGACTCCATTTTACCTTTAACCAGTGCCATATAGTACTTTTTAATCCTTCTATCTCTAATCATTTCATTAAGCTGCTTTAGAGCTTCAAAGTTCTTTCCAAAGAGCACCATACCGGAAGTATTTCGATCTAATCTATTACAGGGAGCAGGAGTAAAGGTTACCTCCTGCTCTGGAATATAGTCTCCCTTATCATTGAGATAGCTCAAAGCAAAATCCGTAAGAGTAATTTCTCCCTTTTTATCACCATGAACTAGTACATTAGGCCACTTTTCTAATATTAGTAGATTTTCATCCTCAAAGATAATCTTAAGATGACTGGGGTCCACCTTTTGGAAGTTAACAGTCTTTTTCTTCCCTGAAGCAGCAGTGGTTACATCCTTTATCTCTACTACATCTCCCAATTCCAGGACATATTTTTCCTTTTTCTTGCTACCATTTATTTTTACATCCCCTTTTCTAAGGGTTTTATATATGGCACTAAGAGGTACATCCTTTAAGAGCTTTCTTAAGAATTTATCCAATCTTTGGCCGGCTTCATTAGAACCAATTTCTATTTTCATTATAATCTCCTATTCTATTTCTTTAGTTTTTCTTTAAAAAGTTGAATGCATTTGCCGCCTGAAGAGCAGCTCCTATAGCTAAAGCATCCTCATCTATGTCAAAATAACAGCCATGGGCCGGTTTATCCGTTCCCTTTCCCTTATTACCTGTCCCTAAGAAGTAAAAAGCTGAAGGTCTCTTTTCTGAAAAATATGCAAAGCTCTCAACACCCATGCTGGGAAACTCCTGCTTTAAAACTCTCTCAGCTCCCATTAACTCCTTGGCTGTATTAAAAGCTAAATCCACCATATAATCATCATTATGAAGACAAGGATAACTCTCTTCAATATCTAATTCATAGGTAAGTCTAAAGCTCTTACATATCCCCTCAAGAATCTCTATAAACCTATCCTTAACATAGGCTCTATGCTCTGAGGTTAAAGTTCTCATAATTCCCTTGAGTATTACCTCCTCAGGAATAATATTTTGAGCAGTCCCAGCCACAAAGCTACCAACAGTAACCACTGCAGGATATAAAGGGGATATTTCTCTGCTCACTATAGTCTGAAGAGCCACGACAAAGTGACTGGCAGCTACAATGGGATCTATAGCAGCCTCAGGATGAGCTCCATGTCCACCTTTCCCCATAAGCCTTAAAGTGAAGGGGTTAGAAGCAGCATTTACTATTCCTTTTTTTATTGCTATATAACCACAGGGAATATCTTCTGAAACATGTAGGCCAAAGACTCCATCAACCTCTGGATTCTCAAGTATTCCTTCCTTGATCATAAATCTTGCTCCCCCAACGGTTTCCTCTGCTGGTTCAAAGAAAAGCTTCACACTGCCAGATAGCTTTTCCTTATGATTATTTATTATTCTGGCAGCACCTAAAAGAATTGTTGTGTGGGCATCATGACCACAGGCATGCATCTTACCTTCTACCTGTGAGCTATAGTCTAAGCCTTTTTTATCCATCAAAGGAAGTGCGTCCATATCTGCTCGTAGTGCTACAGTTTTCCCTTCTTTTGCTCCTTTAATAATACCACATACTCCTGTTCCTGAAACCTCTTCATAGGGAATTCCTTCTTTTTTAAGAAAAGCCTTAATAATTCCAGAGGTTCTGTACTCTTCAAAGCCAAGCTCCGGGTTCATGTGTAAATCTCTTCTTATAGTTATTAATTCTTCTTGAAGCTCTTTTGCTTCACTATAAAAATCTATCATATCTGTCTCCCTTACTCTCTCCAATATATTGACAAATTATCGCCGTCCTTAAGTGGGGCATAGTATTCTGCAGGCGCTCCATTTAATTCTAAGGTTATAAGACCCTTAGGAGCCGATAAATCAAAAGAGTAAAACTCAAAAATATCAACAAAAACATATTTATCTTTACCGGATAAGGTAACCTCCTCGCCATTAACCTTAACCAGAAGGCTATGGGATATTTCCTTGGAGCTACTACTCTCTTTATTATAAGCAATATCCTCTATATAGGTTATTATATCCCCATCTTTTATTATGTAATCTTTAAATTCAACCTTCCCATTAACTAAAACCTCATTATAATAGCTTTTATTATTACACAAAGCTTCCAGGGTTTCAATTATAATTATGTTAATTACATCTCCATTTTTTATTAAATAATCCTCATCCTTCTTAACACCATTTACCATAACCTCTGGCACTATATATAGCTCTTCTCCAAGAAAGACTACTCGTTTACTATCGAAGCCCCATAAAATATCCTTTATTCTGGGAGAGGCATTTATTCCATCCTCCGCTGGTATAAAGCTAATTCTATCTCCGTTTTTAATCTCAGTATCCAGAGCTGCTGTCCTACCATTTAATAAAATACTTCCTGGAGAGCCTAAGGTTCCAAAAGTCACCTTATTAATCCCATTAACCTGATAATATGTATTAGTTCCATTCTTGAAGAGGAGCTTCCTAGGATCTATACCTGCACTGATAAAGGCATCTCTTATCTGTATATTTCTCTTATAAAAGATAGTAATAGGTTCATCATTTAAATAAACCTTAACAAAATTATTAGTGATATTTTTTGCTGACTCTAAAGCTATTCCTACCACCGTTACTCCTGCACTTACCATAATCTCCTTATTATTCTCAAGGAGCTCTATATCTTTTCTGTCTCTTATTCCAACCCTTTGGGTAGCTATATTAAGCGCTTCTGCAAGCTTTTCTTTAAGTAATGGAGTATGAGCGCCTCCCCCCACCAAAAAAACAGCAGCAGGAGCTATTCCTCCATTTAATAGAATTACCTTTTCAGATAATTCCACTACAATATTATTAATTGAAGGTATTATTTTATTAACTAATTCCTCAGTGGATATATTATTTTCAAAACCAAATATATCTCTATAGAATAATTGTTCACTGCCACTGATTTGAGTTTTTATCTTTTCCGCTGATAGGAAATCAACCATTAGCTCTTTTGCTATTGTCTCTGTCACCTCATCACCTGCAATAGGCACCATACCATAAGCCTGTACTGTATTATTGCTGCATATGGCTATATCTGAGGTGCCAGCTCCTATATCTATCAAGGCAATATTTAGCAGTCTCAATTTATCAGGTATTATTGCTTCCATAGCCGCTATAGGCTCTAAAGTCAGATTGATAACCTTTAAGCCAACAACCTCCATAACTTTATATAGGCTGTCCACCACAGATTTAGGAAGAAAGGTAGAAATCATATCTACCTCAATAAATTTAGCAACCTGGCCATATAGATTACCTATAAGATAACCGTTTAGATAATAGTTTATAGCCTTATAGCCTACACAAAAAAGCCTATCCCATTCTCCTATCGCCTCTTCTTCACCCAGTGCCACTCCTTGAAGCTCTAAGGTTCGTATAAGCTCTTTATCAATTGTAGTCTCCTGTGAAAATTCAAGTCTTCCTTTTGATATAACTGTCTTCAAGGACCTCCCCGCAGCAGCTATTACCACTTCATTTAAGCTCCTGCCAAGCTTCTCCTCTATATCCTCTTTTAAATCCTTTACAACCTCTGCTACCTTTTCAATATCCTGAATCTGTCCATCCTTCATTGCTCTTTCCAGCTGATCTTTAGAGCTTTCATAAATTATATTTAGCTTCTTATCCTCATAATAGCCATATAGCCCTTTTATAGTTCTTGTTCCAATATCTAATGAAAATACATAGCCCTTATTTTCCATCATAATATTTCCCCATATCAATCTATTTTATAAAATCTATCTAAATGGATTTCCATATAATATGTTCTATTAACAAACACATAATATAATTATACAAATTAAATATATATCATATTTTATATTAGCATTCTTAAGGTTTATATACAATATCGCTATTTCCAATAAAAAAACACCTTCATCTCATAATATAAAAAAACATTTTTGATGGGTGTTCAAGTTAAAGTTCTTTTATTATTGAATCTATATTAGTATTCTCCTCTAGCAATAACGCCATCTTCTCGTATATATCATTTTCTTTAGATTCCTTTAAAGCTTCTTGTTTATGTTCTTTTGATTTTGCCACCTCTAGTAGCTTAATAAAGCTTGAGCGAAACTCTTCATTATAAAATATATTGTGAATATAGGTGCCCCAAACATTTCCTTCTTTATTTATTGTTCCTAAAACATTATTTGTATCTTCTTCAATTATATATGTTTGATCTTCACTATTACTAATCCCATTATGAATTTCGAATCCATCTAGAAGTATTTTATCGCATCGTGCTTTTACTTTTCTTGTTACTTTTCTTTCTACGAAATAGGTTTTATGATTCATCAAGCCAATTGTTGATATTTCTGGCAAACTCATCTCAACCCCTGCCTCATCACAGATTTTACTACCCAACATCTGGTATCCCCCGCATATTCCAATAACTTTTCCACCCTTTTGAGCATATTCTCTTATTTTTTGAATAAAGCCGCTATTCTTGAGGTATATATAGTCTTTTTCCGTATTTTTACTGCCAGGTAATATTATAGCACCACAAGAATCAATCTCAGCAGCTTCACTAAGGTAACGCAGCTCTATACTATCCTCTTCCATCAAGGGATAAAAATCTGTACTATTTGAGAGATAAGGTGTTTTTAAAATTCCCACAGTACTTTTTTCATATGAACCTTCTTTTTTTGAAGCATTTATAAAAAAATCAAAATCTTCATCAGGAAGCTTCAATTTCCCATCATACGGTAATACTCCAAGGCAATTAACATTATGCTTCCCCTCAATAACTTCAATACCCTTTTGAAGAATATCTTTCTCCCCACTATAACGATTAATAATGAATGATTTCACGCTATTTTTTAGTGATTTCGGCATAAAATCTAGGGTTCCGTGTAAAGAAGCAAATACCCCACCCCAATGTATATCACCAACTAAAATTGAGTATGGTTTTGCAATTTCTGCAATAAAGGAATTAGCTATATCATTATCCATATTAATTTCTGCTGAACTTCCAGCTCCTTCTATTACAATCACATCGTATTCCTTAGAAAGTTTGAAAAAAGCTTCTTGAACATTCTTTTTAATTCTCTCTAAATAATTATCATAATTCTGATAGTCACCTGTGTATATTACTTCTCCATTAACTATAATTTGTGTTTTATCTCTTGCTGGTTTTATCAAAACTGGATTCATAATTGCCTTTGCAGGCATTCTTGCAGCAAGGGATTGTACATATGTTGAATATGCAATTTCTTTATTTTCATCAGTAATATAGGAATTTAGCGAAATATTTTGCGCCTTAAAGGGTGCAGCCGAAATCCCTTTATTATTAAGATATCTCAATATAGCTGATGTTACAAAGCTTTTCCCACAGGATGAGTTGGTCCCAACAACCATAATAGTCTTCAATAATATACACCTCCTGAATAAACCTTCGTTATTTATGGCTCTTCATAATTAATATTCCATAGTTTTGTATTAATTCAAATATATTATATCAAAGTTAGAGATTGTATATTAATCTTACATAAAATTATTATAGATATACTGTTCATCTTTAGTATGCAAGCTATAGTTTTCTTAGTAGTCCGTGGGTAGTAAGAATATGTAGATCAAAGGTTCTTTTAACATCTCCTGCAAATATTATTTCGATAGTATGGCCATCAATCTTATGAACAACTCCATCCTGGAAGGTTTTATGATGAACCCTATCACCGGCTTTATAAAGCTCCTCCTCTTGATTATCTGCTGTGAAGGAACTTTCCTTTATAAATCTTGAAACACTCTTTTCTCTTCCATGGAGAAGCTTTGGAATATATAAATACAGTTCATCTATGGCTCTAGTTACTCCAACATAGAACAATCTTCGTTCTTCTTCAATATTATCATCTATACTATTTTTATGGGGTATAACCTCTTCGCAGCAGTTAATAATAAAAACTCTATGAAACTCCATTCCTTTTACCCCATGAATAGTGCTTAGAACAACCCCCTTATCCTTATCTCTAGAGGCATTCTCTTTTATCTCCCTTGAATACTCTTCTATATGTGCTAGGAAGGTTATGATAGTTTTATACTCCTCTGATGCCTGTATAAACTCCTCTACTATATATTCATAATCCTCAAAGGGAACCTTATTTTTAATGCTTAGCTCTCTTAAAAAATCCATGTACCCTAAATCCTGTAGCACTGTATTTATAGCACCTCTAAGGCTCCCCTTATTTAGTGAATTTACTTGTTTTTTTACGTTATCTATATTTCTAAGCTGAAATACCGGAATATCTTTATATCCCTTTAGTATCTCAAAGGTATCCTGAAGGTATTGGTGATTTTTAACCTCAAGCAGTGCTGTTTTGCTTATATATCGAAAGGGTTTATTAATAATTCTAATAAAGCTATCCCTATCTCTTGAGTCAATGCTTAGCTTTAAGTATGCAATGATATCTTTGCAAATAAAATGATCAAAAAAGTTATATTCCTTATCCAGTAGTACAAAAGGAATTTTATTTCTAATAAAGGAATCTATTATAGCTCTGGCTTCCTGATTAGTCCTAAAGAGAACAGCATTTCTACTATAATCATTTTCTATCTTGCTAAGATTTTTAATAATTAAGGAAATATCTTCACCTTCAGCTCCTTCATTCAATAGATACTTAACCCTAATGCTGCCTTCTTTACTTCTAAAAGCCTTAATATCTTTTTGATTTCTCTCTCTATTATTTGCTATTAACCTATTAGCCCCATCAATGATATTACAAACGCTTCTATAATTATAATTAAGATAAAGCTTAATCGCTCCAGGAAAATGTTTATCAAAATCAACCATACAGCCAGGATTTGATCCTCTAAAGGTATAGATGCTCTGATCCTCGTCCCCTACTGCAAATATGCTTCCCTTTTTAGAAAGTAGCTGAAGCATCTTAATCTGAAGGTCATCACAATCTTGAAATTCGTCAACTAATATGTATTTAAATAATCCTCTATAAGACTCCAAAAGTTTCTTATCCATTTGCAGAAGCCTATGCACTTCTATCTGCATATCATCAAAATCCCAAAGGCTATGAGCTTTCTTATAGTCTTCATAAGCTTTAAAGCAGTGATTAAAAACTTCAATATCTAAACTTGGCTCAAAATCCTCTTTTTTATCTATTGATGTCTTCTTTCTTGATATATTATTTAGTACCTCTTTGACTTTATCCTCTCCAACTTCATCCATATATGAAGCCAAAGCATTATTCAAAATATTGTAAGCTGTATTATTAGATATAATGTCAATTTTCCCTAGATGGCGGTTTATTAATTTATAACACAACCCATGAAAGGTTCCAAAGAAGGGAATTGCCTCCTTTCCCCACAATGCCTGAAACCTATCCTTCATATTTTGAGCAGCAGCTCTGGTAAAGGTAATAACAATTATATTTCCACTCTGTATTTTTCTATCCCTCATAAGGTGAAGGACTCTATTAACTATTACAGTTGTCTTTCCTGACCCAGGGGCAGCCACAACTAATGCTTTATCTGCAGTAGTGTTAATCGCTGCATTTTGATACTTATCTGGTGTAAACTTCATTCTTATCTCCTTTATTAAATCTCTTGTTATTTCTTAAATTCTAATTTTCAGTAACTATTTAATTATTCCTGCTTATCTGCCTCATCACCATCTAGATGTCTATCAATACTATCTAAAAGTGCTTCTAGAGC
>JAEXSY010000273.1 GCA_023440105.1 Bacillota bacterium | reverse complement strand
CTTTAGAGAAGTATCAATAACTGGTGGTATAGTAATCTTTATAATGTTTATTATTGTAGGTATTATAATTCCTACTCTTGCTGAGGGTCAAAACTTGCTTATGTATGCAGTTACTCAAGGCTTTACCTTTGGTGCTGGACTTGTTATCATGCTTCAGGGTGTTAGAATGCTCATCAATCAGATTGTACCAGCCTTTAAGGGTATTTCTGAGAAGCTTGTACCTAACTCTCTTCCAGCCTTTGACTGTCCTATACTCTTTAACTATAAGCCTAATGCAGTACTTATCGGGTTTATAGCAGCGATGATAGTGTCTACAATCCTTGTAATTATCAGCAATACCTTTGAGGTTTTTGGAGTTATGCTAGTTCCTCTTGTAATAACCTCCTTCTTTGAATGTGGTACTGCAGCAGTAATTGGTGAAGGCCAGGGAGGGATGAAGGGTGCTATAGTAGGAACCTCTGTTGCTGCCATAGCAATGGTAGTATTAGTAGGTATCTCTGCAGTAATGCTCACATCTACTATACAGAACTGGATCCTTATCTTTGGAGGAAATGACCTGTCATTATTCGCAATGATAGCTAAGCTTATAGCTAATTTATTTGGAGGTATCTTCTAATTATGAAATTTACTTATATTGATAAGATAAAAGAGTTATTAGAGGTTATAGAAGAAAAAGAAAATGAATCTATGGAAAAAGCTGTAGAAGCAGTGGCTGATGCAATATTTAATAAAAGAGCTATCTTTGCTTTTGGGGCCTCCCATGCAGGAATATTAACAGAGGAGCTCTTCTATAGAGCAGGGGGATTAGTAGTTATAAACCCAGTATTTGAAAGCTCGATAATGCTTAATACCACTCCGATCACCTTTACTAGTAGAATGGAGAGACTCGTAGGCTACGGAGCAGAAATAGCTGCTAAAACGCCTATAAAACGAGGAGATGTAATAATAGTTCACTCTGTATCAGGAAGAAATCCTGTAACAGTTGAATTTGCTCTGGAGGCAAAGAAAAAGGGTGCCTTAATAATAGCATTAACTAATGTAAGCTATTCTCAGTCTGTAACCTCCAGACATCCTTCTGGAAAGAGGCTTTTCGAAATAGGAGATATAGTAATAGATAATCACGGTGATATAGGAGATGCCTGTGTAGAGCTTCCAGGCTTTGAACAAAAGGTTGGACCTACTTCAACGGTAGTAGGAGCTACAATCCTTAACTCTATAGTTGGAGAAGCAGTGAAGCAGTTAATAGAAAAAGGGGTGGAAGTTCCTCCAATATTCTATAGTGCTAACTTAGATGGAGGAGACGACCTTAATAAAAAGGTTTATGAAGCCTATAAGGAAGCTATCCACTATCAATTTTAATAATACCTCAGTTTATATAAAAAAGTAGATGCCCTGTGCTTTAGGGCATCTACTTTTTTTAAAAGTGTTATTTACTAAGATCCATAACAGTTCCTATGAATATAGGAAGCTTAGTGTTATTATCGATTATAGCATAGACAAAAGGTCTATCTAGGGTTACATATTTTTCATCAAGTATTGCTGATTCTGTCTTCATCTCTACACTGGTTACAGCGCCAGCCTTGGTTCCTCTTTCATCCACCTGGATGAAGGTCTTATGGAGAACTTCGCCGATGTAGATATTTCCATCAGTGGAGCTTCCCAAGCTTTTAAAATTTGCTATGGCAGAATTAAAGCCATCTACAAGCCCTAGGTTTTGAAGAGGCTTCTTCAAGCTGAGCTCATAATCATAGCTGAACTTAGGAATCGAAGCCCTTACGCTTCCAGCTGCTGAGTTGTTTATCAGTGATAGGAAGCCATCCCCTGAAAGGCTATTAATATATTCATTTATATCAACGCCTTCCTTAGGAAGAAGGGCTGCAAAGGAATAGTTTCCTTCGCTATAAGGCTTTAAAAATCCTGTTACCTTTTGGTCTTCTAAATAGGAGCCTTCGGCTGAATTCATAAATTCCACTGCTGCTTTTGTGCCATCGATATTTGAAAACTCTCCTGTTACTATGTCAGCCTTCTCATATATCCTCTGCCACTCACCCTCAAAGGCTAGAGCATTTATCAAAAACATTACCGAATCAGAGTCTATTTGATTGATAATTTTATCAATCATCCCATGAGTTTCCTTTTCAACCCAACCGTTAATATCTTTTATCGTTTCCTCCGAGTGAAAGTCTGACTTGTAGATAGAGGCATTATAATAGGTGGCATTAGTCTTTAAAAAGTCCTCCTGTACCTTAAAAGAATCACTATCCTTAAACCATATGGAGTTTGCTATATTTAATTTTTCCTTTTCTGTGTTAGGAAGCTTACCTATATAGCTGTAAAGATAATTGTTCAGTGCTTCTATGGATATTCCATCACCCAAGAGCTTTTGAAATTCCTCTAAGGTGGTGCCCTCTGCACCATTTGCTGTCATGGATAAGGCTAAGAGCACAGAGGTGGGAGATACAAGTGAATTTTTACTGTCCTTTATGCCTTCCTTAAAAAGCTTTAGGGAAAAGTCTGCAGTGCTTGAGAGAAAAGCATCATCTGCGTTTTTTCCTTCAGCGGCTTCTGCCTTCACACCCTTCATAAGATTTTCAGAGCTCATAACTCTAGTTTTTGAAGTGCAGGCTGTTAAAGTAAAAAGTATTACACTAGTAATTATTACAAAAAAAGCATATTTTCTTTTCATAATCAGGCCTCCTTGTGGTATCATTTAATTAAAAATATCATTTAATTATTATTCGGTTTAGTTTTCCAAAAGTTACATATTTATGAGTTTAATATATTTCAGATAAAAATCAAAGTTGCTTGCTAAATATGTGTTGATTATCCTTATATTTTTCACTGATTTTATAAAATTCGATATTTTTTGTTGACAAAAGGCTCATAAACTACCTACATGTAAGATATGAGTCTTAATTTGCGATGAAAAAAAGTAGATATTATATTGTAAAAATGTAATTATATGTATATACACCATTGTTATAAGAGGTGAAGTTGAGAAGCTTCTGAAGTAATCCTATTTAATAGAATTTTGTCTTTTAAATCTAAATACTTTTATGTAAATTCGAGAGGTGGTTTAAATTGTATCAAGAAAAGAGTAGATACACCTTAACTAAAATAATAATTAGTTGTATTATTTCAAGCATCATTTTTACATTTATAGCTAGACAAAATTTTCTCCTGTTCCATAGTTTGCTGGAGCTTATGATTGTAGTTGCAGGCTTAGGGCTGTTTATGATAGCCTATATTACAGATAGAATAAGCGATAATGATTACTTTACCTTTATGGGAATAACCTATGGTACCGTTGCTTTAATTAACATCTTTCATTTGTTTACATATAAAGGAATCAACATAATCACAACAGATTCGAATATTCCTACACAGCTATGGCTTGCCCAAAGGTTTTTTGGAATATTTTTTCTACTACTTTCCTTTAGGTATTTACATAAAAAGGTTAATGTTAAAAAGCTTTTTATTATTAATTTTGTGATTTTTATTTTGATTATGCTCAGTATTTTTACTTTTGATATATTCCCCGACGCATTTATAGAAGGAGAAGGGCTTACAAGATTTAAGGTTTATAGTGAGTACGTAACCTGTGTGTTATTTTTAGTCATAGCATTTTTATATTATAAAAATTCTCGTCATAAGTTTTTACAGGATAAAGCAAACTTATTGATAATATCTATGGTATTAAAGTCCATCACCAGCTTAATATTTGTCCTTTATATAACCGTTTATGATTCAAGTAACTTTTTGGGCCATATAGTTCATTTCATATCCTATGTGTTTTTATTTGTAGCACTTATACAAGCCCTTATAGAAGATCCTTATAATAGTATCTTCAAGGGTCTGACAGAAAAACTTAAGACTGCAGAGGAGGAGAAGGTTAAGCTAGAGGGAGATATGAACAATCTTCAATATCTCCAGGTTGTCCAGAAGGGTATACTTACTACTTCCCCTAAGGGTGTAATTGTGGCGGAAGGGGAAAGAATAATCTATGTAACTGAACCGGTGGAAAATATTCTTGGTCTTAAAAAGAGTGGGATGCTTGTGGGAAGATATCTTCAAGAGGTATTTGATGTCACCTGTCATGAAATGCTGAAAAAAAGTATATCAATGCTCTTTGAAGGAAAGAGTGTAGGAGTGGAACGCTGCCACCTTAGGTGGGGGAGAGATAAATTTCCTGTTTATGTATATGCTTATACCTTCACAGAAGATAATAGGAGATATTTTTCATTTGTATTTGAAGCAATCCCAGAGGAAAATAATACAAATTAATCCTGATACATATAATAAAATAAGGGTGAGAAGCAGCTTGTTAGTCTGCTTCTTACCCTTTTTTTGAAGTTACGGCTATTTAATCTTCTGATAAAACATTTATTATAATAGTGAAGAGAAAATTCTTGTGACACCTTCAATAATTTTGCTTATTCTTCCACTGCTTTCATATTCCTCTAGGGTATATTTTCTAGAGTTTTTTATATCCTCAAAGAATATATTTTCTAGTTCTATGGTTGTTTCTTCGTCATATATTAAGGCATTAATTTCATAGTTTAATTCATAGCTTCTCCTGTCCATATTTGCTGTTCCTACAGTGCAGATCTTACCATCTACTGTCATGGTCTTGCTG
>JAEXSY010000208.1 GCA_023440105.1 Bacillota bacterium | reverse complement strand
ACCTTATGGCTATATTATTTTCTTTAATTTATCTTCCAATTCAAAATACTTTTCCCTAAAAGCACTGTTTACAAAAAACTTTTCCTCTGCTTTTTTAAAATTACTTTTTATAGAGCTCTTACTTTTAATATTAAAAAGTCTTGAGATTATTTCTTGATCTGTATAACCGTGATTCTTAAGAAATAGAAATAATAAATGTCTGCTATCCCTATCCTGCATAAGTCTAATCAAATCTTCCCGACTCAATCTGCTGTAAGAGCAAAGGTTATCCAGAATCCTGATATATCTAAACTCCTTATCCTCTATCATAATCCACCTCCTAATTCTCTACCCTATAATAATTATTGCCCCCTTATCTTTCCTTAAACCTTTTTTCAAAAAATATACATCAAAAAAATAAAAGAGTAACGATTTTATCGTCACCCTTAAACTTAAGCTTTTATCTTCACTCTTAATTCTGTATTTTGAGGCTTTTGCCCGCTGATAAAGAGGTTATAGTTTATGAAAACTTCTCCACCATTATCATCGACATTTATAGTTAAATCCCTGGTATGTATTTTAAGCTCAAGCATACCATAGGGTGTATTGTAAAGGCTCATAGATTCATTATTCTTCTGAAACTCCATCCTCGTTGAGGTGGTTCCTTCTCTTTCTAGCATAAATTTATCCTTTGTGATGAACAGCTTTGTTTTAGTGCCCTCCATACCAGAGATTTCAGTTTCTTCATAAGCCACGTGATAGCCGTTACCCTCACTATAAAAGTCCCCCGGAGTCACAACCTCTATTAAATCTTCCTTATCAATTTCTTGATTACTTGATATAGAAATAATTGCTTTCTTTTTCATTTAAACATCCCTTCTATCTACAAATAACTTTACATGCTTCAACACTTTTAAATTATTTAGCAAAAAAATTAAATTCCTTAACGACAATTACCACCTTATAGTTTATTGATATTCATATAAATAATCAAGAAAAATTTATCATTACTTAAAAATATCTTTAAAAATATCCACAAGGATAAACCTAAAGGTTACTTCTTCATTCTTCTCTCCCTTTAACGAAGGATTTGTCTTTATAGCTTCATATTCCTCATGAGTTAAATACTCCTCCATAGTCTTTAAGGTTTCTTCTTCCTCTACCTCTCCCATGGTAACATCTACAAAGCATAAAGGAGGAAACATGACACACCACCAGTTCTGACCCTTACCACTACCAATAACAATTTTATAAGCTTCATATTCTCCTTGAGGCAGCTCTATAGCTCCATACCTTTTCACAGGAAAATTATCTCTAACAAGCTCCCCTTTAGCTGTATAGGAATACCCAGAGGACTTTATATACTCCTCAGCTAGTGCTATAACAGCAGCATTTTCTCTAATCAGGATTTCTCGACTCTCTTCTATGGAAGTAGCTCCTTGAAGCTTAGGCAATAAATATTCAATAACCTTGTCCTTAACCTTTTGCTTAAGCTCTTGATCCTCCTGGCTATCGCTATTAGCAAGTACATGAAATCTTATTAGTTTTTCACATAAATTATCTGCTAGCTCACCCTTGCTGGGAGCCTTTTCTTCCTGTGTAACAACTCCTCCTAAAAAAAGGAAAAATATCATAGCGCTTGTACAAATTATTAGCACTAAAAGTTTCTTCATATTATCAACCCCTGTTATTGTTCATTATGGACAAGTTAACAGAGGTTTATACAAAAAAATTAAAATTATTATATTGTTCTAGTCAAAAATACTTCTTTATATTCTTTTTTCATGGCGTCATAACATTTTTGTGCTGTAAGAATATCATCAAAAAAACCAAAGACTGAAGGACCACTTCCACTCATCATAGCACCAATTGCACCCAATTCCAATAACTGCTTTTTTATCGTTCTTATTTTATTATGTTTTCTTAAAGTTACATTTTCTAAAACATTTTTCATGTTACGAGCTACAAATTTTAAATCCTGATTCTCAACTGCTTCAATTAGTATAGGAGTGTTAGGATGCTTATGAATTTTTTCAAGCTTTAACCCCTTATAAACTTCCTTAGTAGAAACTCCAAAGGGAGGCTTTACAAGAACTAATAAATGGTTTTTGAAAGGCTTAAGAGGTGTAATCATCTCTCCAATATTTTCGCAAAGTGCAGTTCCACCTTTAATACAGAAGGGAACATCAGCTCCCAGCCCCAGAGAAAGCTCCATCAATTCCTCTAAAGGTGCATTAACCTCAAAAAGTTTATTCAGGATCATTAAAATTGCAGCAGCATCGGTACTCCCTCCTGCTAAGCCAGCAGAGACAGGTATATTTTTTTCTATTTCAATAGTTAAACCGCTGTTTATATCATAATTGTTCATAAACAGCTCTGCAGCTCTATAAGCGAGATTGCCTTTATCCACAGGAAGATAGCTCCTATTAGTTTTAAGGCTAATTCCACTTTTGGCCTTTTCAACAGAGATATTATCATATAAATCTATCTGCTGCATAATCATTTGAAGAAGATGATATCCATCCTCTCTTTTCCCCACTACATCCAAAGAAATATTTATCTTCCCATACGCCCTCGCTATCATATGTTACCTTCCTTCGCAAAATTTTATTCCTGAGTTCAATTATTAACACAAAAGTCCAGAGAGCATATATATTAATAAATATTATATAAGACATTATCTTATTACAAGATAATGTCTTATATTTATTATATCATATAATGTTTTTATTTTTATCTTCAGCAAAAACCTTATGCTCAGCTACAAAATTTTTAACCCGGCTGTATTCCTCAAAGAAAATAACAATTATATCTCCCTCTTCAGCTATAGCGCAGGCTTTACCTAGAGCATCAATCTCATCTAACAGAATTTCATAATTCTTAAAGTTATTTTCTTTAATCCCTTTTTCTATGAGAGCAGCCACCTCTCCTGAAGCTCTTCCTCTTCTATCAAGATCTTCTTTAATAATTATATAGTCAAGGATTTCACTGCTAATCTTCCCTATTAATTCAACACTTCCATCAAGCCTGTCACCAGGAACTCCAATTACACCTATCAATTTATTATGAGGTAGTTTAGTCAGAGAACCAAGGACAGCTTTATACCCTTCTATATTATGTCCGTAATCTAAAACTATTTTATATTTACCAAAATCATGGATATTAAACCGTCCTGGATTATCCACCTCATTGCCTATAAAAGTGCATAGTCCTTTTTTAATCATACAATAGTCAATACCTGCGCCTACAAGTGCAGCAACAGCAGCCATGGAATTTTCAATATTATAGCTCAATATACCCTTATAGGTTATAGGTATATCTTTTATATTGCATATTCTAAATACCCTATTTTCTTTTTCTACACAAATATCTTCATGATCAAGATATACACCATAGCCACCTTTTTGTAAATTATCTAAAAGATAAGCATTGTCTCTATCTCTTGCTGTTATGATTATGTTACTGTTTAATTTACACAGAAGTCTCACGCTCCAGGGATCATCTCCATTAATTACAGCATACCCCTCTGGCTTAACAGCCTCCAGCACTAAGGACTTCACATGGGAAAGCTCCTCTAAGGTATTAATCCCATCAATGCCCAGGTGATCATCACTGATATTAGTAAGCACTGCAACATCAGCAAGATCGTAAGCTAAACCCTTATGAATAATCCCACCTCTTGCTGTTTCTAAAACAGCAACCTCAACCTCTTTATTAAGAAGAATGGTTCTAGCGCTTTCATATCCCGTGGTGTCTCCTTTGGCAATGCATTTCTTATCTATATATATACCTCCAGTAGTAGTCACCCCTACCTTATAACCCATGACACCAATTGTATGCGCAATAAGACGGGTTGTCGTCGTCTTACCATTGGTGCCTGTAACCGCTATAATAGGTATAGTTTTTGGTCCCCCTTTAAAGAGCATATCTACCACTGCTCCAGCAACATCCCGTTCTTTACCTATATACGGGTAATGGTGCATCCTGAGTCCGGGTGCTGAGTTAACCTCTAAAACGACACCCCCCTGCTCCTCTAGAGGAATGGATATGTCCTCACAGCAGATGTCAATTCCACAGATATCTAAACCAATAGCTTTTGCCGCTCTAATACACAAATCTTTATTGATAGGAGATATTCTATCAGTATAGTCTAGGGATATCCCACCGGTAGAAAGATTCCCATTTTCTCTTAAATACAAGGATTTTCCACTTTCTAATACACTTTCTAATACATAACCCTTATGAGAAATACACTGTATAAGTGTACTATCTATCTTAACAGAAGTAAGAGGCTTTTCATGATCCTCTCCTCTTCGTTGATCTTCATTCAATAATTCTATAAGCTCTCTTATTGTATGCCTTCCATCTCCAACTACTAAAGGAGGGATCCTTAAGGCTACAGCTACAACTTTATAGTCTATAACACATACCCTAAAATCCTTCCCTTTATAAAACTTTTCAAGTATTAGCTCTGAAAAATCTTCCTTTAAAGCATTATAGCTTTTTGCAAGCTCTATAGCATCCTTTATATTTACATGAACACCTTTTCCTTTACTTCCATATTGAGGCTTTAAAACCACAGGATAGCCTAGCTCTTCTGCTAAAGTCAGAAGATGTATAGAATCCTTCACCTTCTCCCCCTCTGGAACAGGTATCCACTGCTGACGGAGTAACATTTTTGTCAGACTTTTATCACAGGATATATCTACACCCACACAGGAGGTATAAGGGGATATAGACGCTTCCACTAACCTGCCATACTTACCATAGCCTAACTGAAAAAAGCCACTATCCCCAAGGGAAATAACAGGAAGCCCACGGTTTATTGCAGCGTTACATATAGACTCAGTGGTTGACCCTATCATTTCCTCTCTCATAATACCTTTTATATAATCAAGCTTATCTAATATATTTAACGGAATATTCCTTATCAAAGAATTCAGGAGCTCTACAGCTAAGCTAGCAATGGCCAGAGCTGTTTTTTTATAGCGATAATGAAAAATAATATAATAGATATCATCTTTGATAACCCTTGCTTTTCCATAGCAAATATCTATTCCAAGCCTATTGTGAATTGCAATGATAGAATGCTCACAGATATGAGCTAGGTATGTTCCTTCTTTAAGCCTAGTGACAAAGCCCCCGTCCTCATCAATACCACAACGATGGTCTTTGAGCTCTGGTAGTATCCTTAATAGGTTAAAATTAAAATTATCTATCATGGCACTTGAAATATCCTTGTATCCCTCTAGATCAACAATGAGTTTCACACATTTTTTATGAGAATATATATTTCTTCCCTCATAAAATTTATAATCTAGGATTTTCATTAAATCTCTTCCTCCTCTATGGGTACTCTCTTTATAAGGTCAAAAGCATTGCCTCTCTTTAAAATGTGCATTTTTACATTAAATATGGACAAAACCTCCTCTTGATGCTGTTCTGATACATTTGTATAGGTAATCTCTCTGCCATCAATGATATATATAGCACCTGAGCCAATAACCTTAAGGATAGAATTGTTATTTACAATCATCGCTGTATCCTCATCAATGCCAATACCTAAAATAAATGGATTTTGAGCAATACCTGCGAGAATTCGTCCTATTCTACCTCTCTGAGCGAAATGTTGATCTATAATCACATTTTCTATAAGTCCTAGGCCTGGCGACATTTTTAGAGTGCATTTTTTAGGCGACTCTTCATCTTCCCCGGCTACTATCATATTATTGCTAACAGCTGAGGCTCCAGCAGAGGTACCTACATATACACAGCCCGCCTTATAGCTATCCTTCAATCCATCACCTACTGGAGTTCCTCCTATTAAACTAGTAATTTTCAATTGGTCTCCTCCAGTAAAAAATATTAATTTAGATTCTTTAATGGAATTGACATTTTCTTCTAGAAAGGCTTCCGGCCTACTTTTAATATTAAGCAGGCTTATATTCTTAACACCCATAGCAGAAAACAGGGCTTTATAGCTACTCCCTACTTCTTCTGGAGCTTCTGTAGCTAAGGTTGCTATTAAAAGCTTGTCATCTTCTTTGTTTATTGAAGCACAAACCTCCTTTAGAATTTCCTTATTTCCCTTCTTATCCTCCGCACCTCCAATGATAATTAAGGTTCTATTATTCCGCACTGCAAACATCACTCCCTAATATAACATTTTTTTATTTTAACCACTGTTTGCCTTATTATTCAATTTTGTTATAAGCCTTTCTTAGTTTTGCCCAAAATAAAAAACCCTATGAAAATTCATAGAGTTTTATCCTTTATTAAATTATTGCTCTACCTGGTATTAAACACATCTTTCCTGGTATAAGCTCACTTTCATTATCTATGTCATTTAAATACAAGAGCTCCTCCTCGGTGGTATGGTACTTTTTAGCTATCTTCCAGAGGCTGTCTCCAGGCTGAACCATATAAATGGTAATGCTGCTTTTCTTATTGGTTAAGGGTTCATCACTACATTTTACAGAAACAAGCAAATCTTTGCTGCACCTATAATAATATCGTACATTTATACTTATTACAGCCTTAAGAGCAAGGGTATTTGCTTCAATATCACTCTCAATACTCTCTAGATTCACCCTAACTCTTGTGAGCATGTCTATTTTAAGCCCTGGGATCTCCAAGGATGAAGTAAACGGAATATCTCCAGATATTAAATTAACACTGTTATTTTCATCATTAGTCTTATAAATTATATCTCCCTTTATTATCCCCTCAAGGATGAGTTTATTTTCAAAAATCTTCTTGTCAGTTATTGCAACCCGTCCTATAACACCTAATATTTGAACTGGGAATGGATCCTGAGGTTCTAAATATATATTATCCTTAACTATTGCTTCAGAGGTATTTTGACCAAGAAGAGACACTAAAGGGAAGCTTTCTTTTTCTAATTCCATATTCAAATTAGGAGAATAAGCATCCTTTATTACATCCAAGGTCTCACTTGACACAACCTTAATCATGGCTATTACAGGAGCTTCAAGGTCTATTATCCTCTTCTCACCATTCTCATCCTCTCTAATGGAGTATTCAGGACCGAGGAGTGTATAATCACAGAATACAGTCATATTTGGAAGAGCATTTTCCATTTCAATCTCCCCACTTATATACATATCATCTTCTAGAAGATAGATATCTCCTCCAGACTCTCCCTTGTATATAACATTTACCTTGCAGAAGGCTCCACATTGAATCTTACCTTCCATTACTCTAACATCTTTTTTGTGGAGGAGAGCAAAAACCTTTAAAATTTTATATACCTCTGGCTTATCCTGAGATACTATGATATTTCCTTTACCCACAATCTCTTCCTTTACTGTCCCAAGAACCTTGTCTACAGAGATTTTTGTTTTTTGCATCTGAATATTTTCTGAGGAATCAATGTCCTTTATCATATCTAATAAAGCAGTCTTATACAGGCTACAGCTTATATTAAATATGCCATCTATAGATATTTTCCTTTCGTTGATAATATTCACATTAATATGTTCTACATCACAGTCTGCCTCACATATCATTTTATGTTCAGCTCCCGGAGCTTCTATTTGACTGTTGAATTTATCATTGTAGGTTACACTATTAAGTATAGTTTTTTCTTCCTCTTTAGAAAAATAAAGAACATTATATTCTACCTGTCCCTCTAAATAAATCTTATCCTGCATAACCTCTGCATTAATTATTACTGGTTTAGCATGGATCATTAGTATTCTAACCACATCAGGGTGGGTATCGGGTATTAAATATTCACCCTTAACCATAGTTTCCCTATTAATTTCGCTTAAAAGCTGTTCAAGTTCTATAGATTCATTAACGAAATTCATATCCGGCATATTAACCCTCCTATAAAATACCTACTATTATATATATTTATATATATGGGATTATATTACTCGAAATATTTATTCCAATTATGAACAAATCGTTAAAATGTTACATTCTGTAGGATAAACTCCAAAAAAACTAAAGTATACTGTTGACAAACAAAATTTAATGTCGTAATATAATAAATGGTTATTGACCATATAAC
>JAEXSY010000203.1 GCA_023440105.1 Bacillota bacterium | reverse complement strand
GTTTAGAGCTTCGGAAGAGGAGAAGACAGTAATAAAATATGATTCTCTTCAGAAAAAACTCATCCTGGATAGAAGTGTATCAGGTGAAGAATTCGGCCTAGAATATGGAAATGTAAGAGCCTGTGATTTTCAAGGAGATAGTATAAGATTTCATCTCTTTGTAGATGTTTCTTCTGTTGAAATCTTTATTAATGATGGAGCGGAGGTATTCACCAGCAGAATCTTCCCTAAGAAAGATAGCAGAGACATTAGAATTTTTGCTACTAAAGGACGTGCTTCCTTTGATATGGTAAAATGGGATTATTAATATACATGGATTTACATTAGGGAGGTAGAGGATGAGCACTATTTACTGTATCGGTGAAGCCTTAATAGATTTCATTCCCTTAGAAAAGGGAAAAGCCTTAAAGGATGTAGAGTCATTTATGAAGGCCCCGGGTGGGGCCCCAGCCAACGTAGCTGCAGCAGCAGCAAAATTTGGAGGAAGCTCTGCTCTGATAACTAAGCTTGGCTCTGATGGCTTTGGTGATTTTCTTGTGGAAACCCTAGAAGAGGTTGGAGTTAATACTGATAAAATCTTGAGGACAGAGGAAGCAAACACTGGACTGGCCTTTGTATCCTTAAGAGAAGATGGGGAGAGGGATTTTTCCTTTTATAGAAAACCCTCTGCAGATTTGCTCCTTACAGAGGATGAAGTAGAGGATTCCTGGTTCAAAGCTAATGATATACTTCACTTCTGCTCTGTGGATCTGGTTGATAGTCCTATGAAAGGAGCTCACCTAAAGGCTATTAAAGCAGCCAAGGAGAGAGGGACAATAATAAGCTTCGATCCCAATGTTAGACTTCCCCTTTGGGATAGCCCAGAGGATTGCAGAAGTACAATCCAAAGGTTTATCCCCCTGGCAGATATCATAAAGATTTCCCATGAAGAGCTGGAGTTTATTACTGGACTACCTCAGATAGAGGAATCCATTAAAAGCCTATTTACCGGAGATGTAAAAGCTGTAATATTAACAAAAGCCTCAGAAGGCTGCTGTCTTTTTATTAAGGACAAAAAATTCGAAGCTCCAGGCTACAAGGTTAAGGCTATCGACACCACAGGAGCAGGAGATGCCTTTGTGGGGGGAATGCTCTTTAAGCTTGTTGAAAAAGGGGCTTATCAGAGGAATTTGGAAGAAGTTCTTGAGAAACACTATGGAGAAATTCTTGCCTTTGCCAATGGAAGCGGTGCCTTATCAACTACAGGTCATGGAGCTATTTCCTCTTTCCCAGATAGGGACGAGGTGGAGAAATTTATAGCTAGCTATGATAAATAACAATACCTGATTAAGCTACAATAAACCAGTGGGTAACAAACTGAATAAATGGTAAGCTTAATAATCAATAAATCAGGATAAGTTCATTAAATATGAATTTGTCCTGTTTTATTATTTCCAGAATAAGTATAGCTTGTAAAGGCTCAAGGGTATTTTACTCAAGAATATATAGACAAAAGACTTATCGCTATAAAACTATCTACCATATATTGTTTACAATTGATTTTTATTCCATCATAATTATATTAGGCTGATTTACAAAGAAGTAATGAAACTAGTTATCTATTTAGGAAAGGGAGTTAACGGATGAATAACTATAAGACTTTAGAAAGCACCAAAAAAGAAATTGATTTTGTTGATGATAAAATCTGTGAATATAATGAATCAAAGGTACCCTTTGAATTATCTATTCCCCCATCTAAAATTAATAGACATATACAGGATGATATGGGGAACATTATAGCAGGAATAAATTGTATCTATTATGCCTGGAAATGTATCTATATAGATGTTTTATGGGTTAAAGAGGAATATAGAAACGCAGGAATTGGCTCTCAACTCTTAAGTGAAATAGAAAAAACTGCAAAAGAATATGGCTGTCATCTTATACATTTAGATACCTTCGACTTCCAAGCAAAAGATTTTTATATTAAACAGGGCTTTGAAATCCATGGAGTATTAGACGATTGTCCAAAAGGACATAAGAGGTATTATTTCAAGAAAAGCATCTAATGGGGATTTTTATTGCTTTAGCTATGATGCAACCACTAGTTGCATATATTCCAAGTTCAGTTGCTAGAATGCAACTACCCCTTGGAGTATGCTAAAATTATCATATATGGAGGGGGAGAGAATTATGACATTGGGAGAAAAGTTAGCAGAGCTCAGACAAAAGTCGGGCTTATCACAGGATAGGGTAGCTGAGCTTCTGGGAGTATCTAGACAGGCTGTTTCTAAATGGGAGAGGGATGAGGCAAAGCCTGATTTGGATAATATAGTGAACCTCAGTAATATTTATAATGTAACAACAGATTATCTTCTTAAAGAAAAACAGGAAAAGATACAGGAAGAAAAGAAAGAAAATACTTATAATTATAAGAGCTCTAGTGTTTTTGAAGATATATTAAGGTTTGTTAAAGAAAAGTGGTATTGGCTTGGTTATGGTGTTTTAATCTGGGGAGTAGTTGATATTGCACAGGCTATCATAGTTAATATAATGTGGAAGTCTTTTGCTGGTAATATTATGGGTTATGACCAATTTGGTATTTCTACTGATGTCACCACTAGCGTAAGCGCTAATCTTGACAATGTGGTAGAGAGTGGACAAATGATGGATCCTTTTTTAGGCACTGTTATGGATGCCTCCTCCTATGCTTTATGGCTACCTATATTAACAGGTTTATTAAAGGTGGCGGTAGGTATTGCTGTAGTGATATATGGCAGAAGGTATGTTAGAAGGATGAAAGTTAAGTCATATTAATGTAAAGTATAAGACAGGCAGTTACTGCCTGTCTTGCTTTTTGCCTAGGAGTTATAATTTCTCAGGTATTAAATATATCCTTATATGTATGAGGTGATAACACCGTGTCTTAAGGTTTTCTGTACATCTATAACTCTCTGATTGGAGCTTCCTCTCCATAGGAGTCCTAGGGAGTGTAATTCTTCCACGAATTTACCGTCAACTACTACATCGGCAAGGCTTATGGTGTCCATACAAAGGGGATCCTCCTGCATTTGCTCCCAGGTAAAGCCTGTATATATCCAAATATCCTTATGAGGCATTTCCTTTCGTAAGCGGTGCATGAGCCTATTTATCTCTTTACGGTTCTGGAAAAACATCGGATCTCCACCTGAAAAAGTAATCCCCTGAATATAGGACTGACTTAATCCTTGGAAGAGTTCATTTTCAGCGTCTTCATCAAATGTTTTTCCTGTCCTTGGATCCCAAGTATCTTTATTATGGCAATTTTTGCAGCAGTGAGAGCAGCCAGAAACCCAAAGGACAACCCTTACTCCTGGACCGTTTGCTATATCATTTTTAGATATTTTAATATAATTAATGATAGTTTCCTCCTTAAATAATAGCAGACAGAGGGAGCTAGTACCTCTCTTGTCTGTTACTATATATTAAAGATGTAGAACCCTTTCTTTTATTTCAGCAGTTCTTCCTTGGTTCCAAAATTCTGTGCCTATGTAGCCACAGGTTCTTCTAGCAACATTAAGCTTATTTTCATCTCTATTATTGCAATTAGGGCATTCCCATATAAGCTTGCCATTATCCTCAATAATTTGGATTTCACCGCTATAGCCACATTCCTGGCAGTAATCAGATTTGGTGTTTATTTCTGCATACATTATGTTGTCATATATATATTTCATCACAGCAATTACAGCAGGTATGTTGTTCTGAACATCAGGCACCTCGATATAGCTTATAGCACCACCAGATGAAAGCTCCTGAAACTGTGCCTCGAGCTCAAGCTTATCAAAGGCATCTATAGGCTCTGTAACATGCACATGATAGCTATTTGTTATGTAGGTTTTGTCCGTAACGCCTTTAATTATACCGAAGCGCTTTTGTAGGCACTTAGCAAACCTGTAGGTAGTGCTTTCCAAAGGAGTCCCATAAATACCGAAGCCAAGACCCGTTTCACTCTTCCATCTGTTGCAGGCACTATTCATGTACTCCATAATCTTTAGGCCAAACTCTTTTCCAGCTTCCTCTGTTAGCTTCTTTCCAGTCATCTCATAGACACATTCCCACAAGCCTGCATAGCCTAGGGAAATCGTTGAATACCCGTCGTATAGTAATTTATCAATGGTCTCTCCTTTTTCCAGCCTTGCAATAGCACCATTTTGCCAGTGAATTGGAGATGAATCAGAGAGGGTTCCCTTAAGCCTCTTATGACGGCACAGGAGAGCCTCGTAGCACAAGTTCAGTCGCTGGTCAAATATGCTCCAGAACTTATCCTCATCTTTATCTGAAGAGCAGGCGATATCAACAAGGTTCAGGGTAACTACCCCTTGATTAAACCTGCCATAAAATTTATATTCCCCATTCTCATCCTTCCATGGGCTCAGATTAGAACGGCATCCCATGGGAGGAAACACATTGCCTTCCTTAAGCTTTTTCATTACTTTTGCTGAAATATAATCTGGAACCAAGCGCTTAGCTGTACATTTTGCAGCAAGCTCTGTGAGATGATAATACTTTGAACCCTCGTGAATATTGTTTTCATCAAGAACATAAATAAGCTTAGGGAAGGCTGGGGTAATCCACACTCCCTTTTCATTTTTTACACCCTGATACCTTTGTCTTATAACCTCCTCTATAACCATTGCCAGGTCTTCTCTTTCCTGACCCTCAGGCACCTCATTAAGATACATGAAAATAGTTATAAAGGGGGCCTGCCCATTAGTCGTCATCAGAGTAATAACCTGATACTGAATTGTTTGGACTCCACGCCTGATTTCTTCCTTTACCCGGATTTCTGTAATTTTATCAAGCTCTTCTTCTGTAAAGGACTTGTTAATAATGTTAAATTCCTTTATAAGCTCTTGACGAATTTTTCTGCGAGATACATCAACAAATGGGGCAAGGTGAGAAAGAGTGATGCTCTGTCCACCATATTGAGCACTGGCAACCTGTGCCACGATCTGTGTTGCTACATTGCAGGCAGTTGCAAAGCTATGAGGCTTTTCAATCATAGTTCCACTGATGACTGTACCGTTTTGCAGCATATCCTCAAGATTTATGAGACAGCAATTAAACATTCGCTGACTGTAATAATCCATATCATGGAAATGAATTATACCCTTATCATGAGCTGCTATTATTTTTTCAGGCAAAAGCATACGCCTAGAAATGTCCTTTGACACCTCTCCGGCCATATAGTCTCTCTGAGTACTGTTGATTACAGGATTTTTGTTTGAGTTTTCTTGTTTTGCTTCTTCATTTGAGCAATTAATCAGAGAAAGGATAGTATTGTCTGTTGTGTTCGCCTTACGTAGGAGTGCGTGGACATAGCGATAGGTAATATACTTACGTGCCACCTCATAGGCTCCGTACTCCATAAGCTTTGTCTCTACACTATCCTGAATTTCTTCAACGTTCATAACTCTGGCAAATCCCTCACAAGATTGTTCAATTTCCGAGGCAATTTTTTCAATTAGTGCTTTAGAAAGCTGATCCTTTTCACCAACCTCAGCATTAGCCTTGTGGATGGCATTCTGGATTTTTGATACATCAAACTCTCTCTCTTCACCATTTCTTTTTATAATCTTCAAAGTAGTCACTCTCCATGTAATATAAGTATTTTTCATAATGAGCTGAATAGATATGCACGTACTTACATCCATATATATTGTATCAAAATATAGTATACATACAGTATATTGTGTTGTGAAGAGGTTTTTTAAAAATTTTTGTTTCTTCATAGTAATTGTTCACATGAGCAAGATACAATTAACCTTTTATGGAAAATGTTATGCTGTAGGTTCTTTTCAAGGGGAAATATCGTATATATAGTAGAATCCATTGAATTATTAAATTATTTTAAGATATTTAAGATATTATTAATAGTTAATAAAGATAATTTTTATAGTATAATAAGGATTTTTAAATATAATATTTATAAAAGTATATTGTTAAAGCATTTTTTGTTAAATAGATGATTATTTAGTAGATAAAGGACTATTATTTGTAGCTTAGGAGTTGATGCATATGAGAAACGCTAGAAAACAAAGAAACAGGAGAAGAAAGAGAGGACGTGGAAAGCGTATATTATTACTTTTGGTTTCATTAATTTTCTTTTCCTTATGTATATTTGCAGTAACATTTTTACTAAAAGAGGCAGGCTCAAAGAGGAAGGTAGAGTTGCTAAAGACTGCTGAGGTTCCAGAATGGGTTCAGGTGGATTTAATTGATGAAGATGGGGCAGCGAGAAGAGGGGACAACCTAGAAGGAATTAAGGATATTGTCATACATTATGTGGGTAATCCAGGAACTACAGCAAAGCAAAATAGAGATTTTTTTAATAATCCAGGGGTCAATGTCAGCTCCCATTTTGTTGTAGGTCTTGAAGGAGAGATAATTCAGGTTCTCCCACTAAATGAAAAATCTCAAGCAAGCAACTGGCGTAATAACGACACCATATCCATAGAAGTATGCCATCCCGATGCTTCGGGGAT
>JAEXSY010000198.1 GCA_023440105.1 Bacillota bacterium | reverse complement strand
GCTTTTAAGGTTATATCCTGCAATAAAGGGAAGAATCAAAGAGTGATACCACTAGGGGATAAATCAGTAATAGCCTTAGGAGAATATTTAGAGGCCAGGAATGAGATAAATAAATCCATCAATAACTTATTTTTGAATAATAATTATGATATACTAACTAGGCAGGGGATATGGAAAATTGTTAAATACTATATTACTAAGGCTGGTATAAATAAGGACATTAACTTAAATACTTTTAGGCACTCCTTTGCTCTTCATCTTCTGCAAAATGGAGCGGATATAAACATAATACAGGAGCTTTTAGGCCTTAAAGGGGTTAATGTTCTACAGATTTATCTGGATGTTCTTCCTAAGAAAAAACTTAGGGAAATATACAATAAATCACATCCCAGAGCATAACCCTGCAAAAAAAGAATTTTTATAACATAAGGAGGATAAAAATGAACTTAACAAAAATTAAGGAAGCAGCTGAGTATATAAAAAGTACAACAAATTTTGAGCCAGAGATAGGTGTTATTTTAGGTTCTGGTTTAGGCGAGATGGCAGAGCATGTAGAAAATAAAAAGATTATTAAGTATTCAGATATTCCTCACTTCCCAGAGTCAACAGTTAAAGGACATGCTGGACAATTTGTAATGGGAGATTATAAAGGAAAAAAAGTTATAATGATGCAGGGAAGGATACATTTTTATGAAGGACATTCCATGGACTTAATAGTACTTCCTGTTTATGTTATGAAATTACTTGGAGTGAAGAAATTAATTGTCACAAACGCTGCAGGTGGTGCAAATACTGAATTCGAGCCTGGAGATTTAATGTTCATCAAGGACCACATAAACTTTTCTGGTTCCAATCCTTTAATAGGTGCTAATTATGAAGAAATTGGACCTAGATTTCCTGATATGTCAAGGGCCTATGCACCAGAACTATTAGAAATTGCTGAGCTCTGCGCAGAAGAGCTTAAAATCAAGGTTCAGAAGGGGGTTTACATGATGTTTTCAGGCCCTACTTATGAAACACCTTCAGAAGTTAAATTGGCTCAAATTTTAGGAGCTGACGCTGTAGGTATGTCTACAGTACCGGAGGTTATTGCGGCTAATCATTGTGGTATAAAGACATTAGGTATTTCATGCATAACAAATATGGCAGCGGGTATTTTAGATCAACCATTAGATCATAGTGAGGTTATAGAAACTTCCAATAAAGTAAAGGAAAGCTTCATAAAACTCATTTCTAATATTATTGAGAAAATTTAATTGTTTTATTGGAGGGTATAGAAATGAGAATGTACGATATCATACTGAAAAAGAGAAATAATAAGGAATTATCTACGGAAGAAATAAATTTTTTCGTAGAAGGGTATACCAAGGGGGATATTCCGGATTATCAAGTTTCTGCATTGTTAATGGCTATATACTTTAATAAGATGAACAAACGGGAGACAAAAGATCTTACTATGGCTATGGTAAATTCCGGAGATGTATTGGATCTTTCAAAGATTGATGGAATCAAGGTAGATAAGCATAGTACTGGAGTCGTTGGTGACACCACCACCTTAGTATTAGGACCAATGGTTGCTAGCTTAGGAATCCCTGTAGCAAAGATGTCTGGAAGGGGCCTAGGTCATACTGGAGGAACTATTGATAAACTAGAATCCTTTGAAGGATTTAGCGTTGAAATGAGTGAAGAAAAATTTATTGAAAATGTAAATAACATAAAGCTAGCAGTAGGCGGACAGACTGGAGAATTAGCACCTGCAGATAAAAAACTATATGCTTTAAGAGACGTGACAGGTACTGTTGATAATCTTAGCTTAATAGCTTCTAGTATTATGAGTAAAAAGATTGCGGCAGGAGCTGACGCTATTGTACTTGATGTTAAGGTTGGTAGAGGTGCCTTTATGAAAGGCCCAGATGAAGCTTTTGAGCTTGCTAAAGCTATGGTTGAAATAGGTAATGGCGTAGGAAGAAAAACAAGAGCTGTAATTTCAAATATGGATGAGCCACTTGGATTAGCTATTGGTAATGCACTAGAAGTTAAAGAAGCAATTGAAACACTAAAAGGTAACGGACCAAAAGATTTAGAGGAGCTTTGCTTGGAGCTTGGAGCGAATATGCTCATTTTAGCTAAAGTAACAGAAGATAAGGAAGAAGCTAAAAGGATGCTTGTTAGCACTATAAAATCAGGAGCCGCTCTTAATAAGCTTAAGGAGTTTGTTTTAGCACAAGGTGGTTCAACTGAAGCTATTGATAATACAGACCTTCTTCCTAAGGCTAAATATGTTGTTCCAGTGGTTTCTGAGAGAGAAGGAATAGTTCAAAGTATAGATGCGGAAAACATAGGTCTTGCAGCTATGGAACTGGGAGCTGGAAGGGCAACTAAAGAAAGTAAATTGGATATGGCAGTGGGAATAGTTCTAAATAAAAAATGTGGCGACCAGGTAAAGAAAGGCGATGTAATTGCCTATATTCATTCTAATAATGAAAGCAATATACCTAGATGCACAGAAAATATCAATAAGAATTATGTTATTAATGAATCAGAATATACACCTTTACCAATAATTTATGGAATTATTGAATAGAAGAAATGACCTTGGGAAACCAAGGTTATTTTTTTGTGATAAATATTTTGTTTTTGGTAAAAATATTCTCGAAAGGAGAGTAGATTAATGTTTAATAAAAAAGCTTTAATAAAAGTATTAATACCTTTTTGTTTGTTATCTTATATTTGGGTAATTCCAGCTAAGGCAGAAGGAGAAACCATAGAAATTGAAGCAAAGTCAGGTTTATTAATGGAAGCTAATTCGGGAAAGCTGCTATTCGAAAAGAATATTAATGAGAAATATGCACCAGCCTCCGTTACTAAAATAATGACAATGCTCTTAGCTATGGAAGCGATAGACAGTGGTAAAATTAAGCTAGAGGATAAAATAACAGCTAGCGAAAATGCTAAAAAAATGGGAGGAAGCACCATGCTTCTTGATACAGGGGAGATTAGGACCGTGGAAGAAATACTGAAAGGCATAGCAATCGCTTCAGGAAATGATGCGGCTGTGGCTATGGCAGAATTCTTAGGAGGTACTGAAGGTGCTTTTGTAGAAATGATGAATAAAAGGGCTGCTGAGCTTGGAATGAATAATACTACCTTTAAAAATTGTACGGGACTTCCTGTGGAAGGCCACCTTACAACTGCTATGGACATTGCAACAATGTCAAGAGAGCTATTAAAACATCCACAGATTCTAAAGTATACAGGAACTTATATGGAAACTATATCTGAAGGAAGAAAAAGCCCTATTGAGTTAGTTAATCACAATAAATTGGTTAGATTCTTTAGTGGCTGTGATGGATTAAAAACTGGCTTCACAGATGAGGCGAAATACTGTATATCAGCTACTGCTATGAGAGAAGGAGTTAGGGTGATTTCAGTAATTATGGGAGCTCCAACTTATAAAATACGTAATAGAGATGCCAGTATGCTTCTGAATTACGGCTTTTCGAAGTTTGAAAGCAAAAAGCTCGTAATTAAAGATCAAGAGTTAGAAAAAATAACACTAAATAAAAAAGGAGATAGGTATTTTATTGCAAAGGCTGCTGCTGATCTGTCTGTAACTGTTGAAAGAGGAAGTAATCAAGATATAGTCCCTAAGCTTAATATAAATAAAGATAAGAAGGAATATAAGAAAGGAGAAATAGTTGGTTCATGTGATTATTACATTAAAGATATAAAGGTAGGAAGTGTAAAATTATATTCCGATAGAGAAGTGAAGAAGTCTGGTATATTAAATAATATGAAGGACAATCTAAAGGGTCTATTTAAAAATGGAATCTAGCAAAGCTATAAAGGAGCTTTATAATATTATAAGGCTCCTTTAAGTTTACTTTGTTGCGCCCTGCAAAATAAACTGGTATTATTTAAGTACAAATACTTTAAGGTGATATTATGGCGCAATTAAATTTAAGTATAAGTAACTTTCAAGGACCTTTTGATGTACTTCTTCATTTGATACAAAAGAATGAAATGGAGATATATAATATTAATTTATCAGAAATAACCTCACAATACTTAAGCTTTCTTTCTAAAATGAGAGAATTAGATCTGGAGGTTACCTCAGAATTTATTGTAATAGCTGCTACCTTGATGGAGATAAAGTCAAAGGAGCTTCTACCCAAGGCAGTTAAAGAAGAGGATGAGGAAGATCAGGGAGACCTGCTAAAAAGGAAGCTTATTGAATATAAAAAGATAAAAGCTGCAGTAGAATATTTAAGAGGAATTAAGCAATATTCTGGCACTGTTTATACGAAAAAAGCAGAAGTTATAGAGGATATAGATATAAGTCAGGACATATTTATTAATATTTCCATGATGGACTTATATAGTATTTTTGAAAAACTAATGGAAAACTACCTCAATAAACAAAATAAAGATGCTTTAATAAGTGATAAGATCAATGTTGATCTCTATAAGATAGAAGATAAATATAGGGATATAGCAGAGCTTATTAGAGTTAATAGATATATAAGCTTTTCTAAACTTATTGAAGAATGTTCCTGTAAGCTTGAAATAGTAGTAACCTTTT
>JAEXSY010000045.1 GCA_023440105.1 Bacillota bacterium | reverse complement strand
GGAATATGCTGTGCAAAAGCTATAGGGCAGAAGCTACTCATCTATTAGAAGAAAATATAATACTTCTACATACTCACTATCACGAAGAAGAGGCGCATAGTAGATTTCGATTTAAAAACGGTATACTTACAATAGAGTATTTAGAATTACCTATAGGGCTTCAAAATAGAGGTTTTACAACAACCTTCTTAAATAATATAGAAGAAGAGGATAATGGTATAATTGAAATAAGGTTTTTGTCTGTTAAGGAACCCTTTATGGCAGAGCTTTTAGAGAAGAAAGGATATGTCTCCTATGTTATGTCCGATCTTCCAAGAAAGTGCTTTAAGATTAGAAAGAATAGCAATTTAAGTTAGGACAAAATGTGTATATCACGTTAGAGAAACGGGATATGCACAATTTTTATATTATTGTGGAAGAGAGTGATGCTCTAAATGGATGAAAGGATATTATATAAATTTAAAGGTGCAATACTCGGTCATGCAGTTGGCGATGCCCTGGGTGTACCTGTAGAGTTTTATGAAAGAGAAGAGCTTGATAGTTCACCAGTAACGGAAATGGAGGGTTTTGGTACATATCCTTTTCCAGCAGGAACCTGGTCAGATGATACAAGCATGACTCTTGCTGCGTTGGACAGCCTCAGTGAAGGTCTCAATTATGATGATATAATGGTGAAGTTCTGTGAGTGGCTTTACAATGATAAATATACTGCCACCGGTAAAACCTTTGATAATGGAATCACCACAGAACTTGCCCTTGATCGCTACAGAACAGAGCATAAGGCGCCTTTAGAATGTGGAGAGACAGGAGAGCGGTCTTATGGTATCGGTTCACTGATGAGGATTATTCCTTTTATACTATATAGCAAGTATTCTTCATACAGTATGATACCTCTTTCGGGAAAGATGAATATCATCCATAACGGTTCTTCTTTAACTCATGGACATTGTCGCTCAAAAATTGCTTGCGGCATTTATGCCTACATCATGTACGAGCTATTGGATAATCCCGTAAAAGAGTCTGTATATGCTGGTCTTGAAAAGGCCATGGACTATTACAAAAGCCATGAAGAATTAAGTAAATACAGCAGGCTTTTTCAAAAGAACTTTCATGAGCTTTCCCGTGATGAAATCAAGAGCTCTGGATATGTAGTGGATACCTTGGAAGCTTCAATCTGGTGCCTCTTAACAACTGATAGCTATAAGGACTGTGTTTTGAAGGCTGTGAATTTAGGAGAAGATACGGATACCGTTGCGGCTATTGCAGGAGGACTTGCAGGAGTTCTTTATGGCTATGATTCTATTCCTGAGGAGTGGCTTTCAATGCTTGCAAGGAAAGAGTATATTATCAGTTTATGTGAGAAGGCTTATGAAAGCTGGAAGTGATAAGCTTCATAATTAATTATTTGAATTCAATGGTCTAACTTTTAGGTTAGGCTTTTTTTTAATGGTTAAAAAAACTCAGGATGAAGCATAATAAAGATGTAAATTTTATTTCTTGGGAGGTAAACCATGGATAACAATAAACATAGAATGAAAGATAGAGAAAAAAGCAATGCAGAGCTCCGCAAGATGTTTCCTAAGGATGGAGCAGATATTGGAATTATAGAAGGTGAAAAGATAGGTGCCCATGCTAATGGCAAAAATCATGGACGTAAGAAGGAACCTTCATATTAATTTAAAAAAATATTTTTATCAGTAACAAAAATCCTATAACCATGCATAATATAATATGTAATATATGTTTAGTAAGGCAGCAGTTAGGTCATAATAATTATTAGAAAGTTAATATTACTTAACAATAAAATATTATATAATAAAATTAATAAATCTATTGCCTTAAAGATATTTACATTTAATTACATTTCAATTACAATAATTAAGTGTGCAATAATCGCAGACAAATTGGAAGCTCAAAAATCTATATAGATGCTAAATAGGCCTAGAAATGCTTGTTTAGAAAATAAATTGGGATGTAGATGCCCATTACTGTAGTAGGGATGTAGATGCCCGAAGATAAAAGCACAAATTGATAATTTGTGCTTTTTTACATGTCTTTATTTTTTATTCTAAAAACAAATATCTTCTTAAGGCAAAGTGGACGGTAAATCTTTTTGTAAAGTCTATATTTTTGTCCCCATCTCTTCTATAGGCCCAGGAAAATCTGAGTTGATCTCCCTTCTTCCAGGTGTTGCCTATTATGCTGTACTTATATAGGTTTTCAATAGCTGACTTTATGCTGGTTATTTTGGGATAGTCCTCCCTGTGTTCCATATAAAATTTTTCTATGATGGAGTAATTAAAGGACTTTTTTCTTAAATCCTTGAGTAAACCAAGGAGCTGATCTACATATTCCGTATCCAGATGAATGTATAGCTCGTTATATAGCTCGCTGCAGAATTTATCAGAATAATCCTTTTTACAGTGGGCAAGCATACTGCTGGTTATTTTAGATTCATTAGGAAATTCCCTCATGACAATCTGGAGGTATCGGATAAAATCTCTAGGTCTTCCAAAGCTGTAATCTATAATGTACCTTACCATATCCTTATTATCTATCTTTTCGGGGATTAGGGTCTTATATAAGTCTTCATTGCTTAGTCCCGATAGACTGCTGCAGGATACCTTGATTTTGTTCAGGATCATTTCCATTAATACATGCTCGTGGGGATAGTTATAGTTCTTATCTATCCAATAAAGATTCACTTCTTTATCCTCTCTGATTTTACTTAAGTTAGAGGAATGCTTATTTATTTCCTGAAGTATATCAGTTCTCATTAGAATTATACACTTTGAGCCCTTTATGTTGTTTTCACTAAATAAGATGTTGATTTCATTAACTGCCTCAATGAGTCTTAAGAGGAGCCTCACACTGTCATTGGAATCATCTAGCTTAAGCTCCAGCTCATCTAAATCGTCTAAAATAATTATTACATTGACAAAGGAAAGACATGTCAATATCCAATTCTGAACCTCAAGGAGGCATTCATAATATTTCTTAGAATCATATTTTCTTACTTTCTTCTTTAAGGCGTTAAGGCTTGTCTTATAGCTGTTAAATACGCCTTCTATATTTCCGCTGCCGTAAAGCTGATCCTCCGTAGTATAAGTATCATATTTATAGTTGCCCTTTTGATATCTAACATTAAAAAAAGCTTTAAGGTTATGAAGGCTTGATTTATATCTAAGCATATCAGCTATTCTTCCTAATAATGGTTTTTCCTTTCCCTCTAACAGATTAATATCTCTGCACAGGATACATTTACTTATTTCTCTATAAAGAACCCATTTATAAAAGGACGTATACTCGTCAGTATCTAAATGAGCAGGCCCTATTTCAATGAGCTTTTGAAAGGTAAAAAGATTTTTATTTATAATATTGCAGATGCTGTTGTCTCTAGAGTTAATTTCAGCCTGTATATATCTTCCTAAAATAGTTTTGCCGCTACCTTTTTGACCGGACACTATGAATTTCAGGTTATCAGTTAATATCTCATAATACTTTTCATTATCCTTATAAAATAACTCTTTAAAGTTACTGTGATTAGCCTCGTCATCACCATTGGTGTTGCCGATATAAATATCCTTTAACCTTATGGCCATAATAACTCCTTTCCTTATAGCTGCAGGGGTTCCCTGATATATAATGGAGAATACATTTTATATAATATGTAATAAAATATGAGATAATAAAGATTCTAGCTAGCATATTATTAATGGATAATGAGATATAAATGATAATAAATTAACGTTCAGAACTTGTTAAGTAACAATAACATATTAGAAATGTTAATTTTAATATAGATAATAATTTTATTATAAAACATTTATAAATAAATTACAAATATTAGAAATATATTATTTATATTTTTTTATAAATTATCATCCGCTTATCTGTTGAATAAGAGTAGAAAGTATCCTTTCTAAAACTAGAATAAATATTTAATATTTAAAAATGTAGAAAAATAAGATAATTTGCTATAATATATATGTAATTTGTGTTATGAATAATTTTTTTATGTGGAAATTGTCTAAATATTTGTTAAAATAATAACGAAGATGAGAAAGCTATTAATTTAGATAAAAGGCAGATTAAAAGTAAAGGGGAAATGTAATTATGAAAATAACAGTATGTATCGGCTCATCCTGCCATTTAAAGGGCTCTAGGCAGGTGGTTAGTGAGCTCCAGCAATTAGTTACTCAAAATAATCTTGAGGAAGATATTGAGCTATCAGGTGTGTTCTGTATGGGAACCTGTCAGGAGGGTGTTTGTGTAACTGTTGATGATGAGAAATTTTCCTTAACACCAGAAACTACAAAAGCATTTTTTGAAAAAGAAGTCTTAAGCAGGGTGTGAGTAAAGTTATGACAATACAGATATGTATAGGAAGTTCCTGTTATCTTAAAGGGTCACAGGAGCTCGTAAAGCTGTTTGAAGATGCAATCGATAGATATACTCTATCTGAAGATGTCACCCTTGCGGGAAACTTCTGTATTGGGAGATGTAACCGGGAGGGGGTTACTGTTCAGGTGGACGATGAAATATTTATAGGTGTAACCAAGGATGGATTCAAGGATTTTTTTAATGAACATGTTTTGAAGAAGATCCAAGAAGAAAGGAGATAGGAAACATGGCTGAATTCTTAAGACTTAAAAAGTCTAATTGTAAAAACTGTTATAAGTGTATACGCCATTGCCCTGTAAAATCCATAAGATTTTCAGGAAATCAGGCACACATAGTTAAAGATGAATGTATTCTCTGCGGACAGTGCTTCGTAGTATGTCCTCAAAATGCTAAGGAAATTGCTGACAGCACAGAAGCTGTAAGAGTGATGATACAATCAGGGGTGCCGGTAATTGCCAGTGTTGCACCTTCCTTTATAGCAAATTATCAAGGAGTAGGAATTGAAAAATTAGAGGAAGGGCTAAAAAAGCTTGGCTTCCATAGTGCTGAGGAAACAGCTATTGGAGCTAGCTTTGTAAAAACAGAATATGAGCGTATCTTAAAGGAAGAAAGGCCTGATGTGCTTATTTCCTCCTGCTGTCATTCGGTGAATCTTTTAATTCAAAAGTATTTTCCAAAAGAGCTTCCCTATCTTGCAAATGTACTATCCCCAATGCAGGCTCATGGGAGGGATATTAAAAAGAGATATCCTGGGGCAAAGGTGGTATTTATTGGTCCCTGTGTTGCAAAAAAGGATGAGGCTTATTCCTATAAAGGCTTTGTTGATGAGGTACTTACCTATGAAGAGCTGACTAGATGGCTTGAAGAGAAGAACATAACTTTAGAGAAGGAGGTTCTGAAGAGGGAGGATAGCAGAGCTCGATATTTCCCTACTACGGGAGGGATATTAAAAACAATGGCTCAGGATTTGCAGGAGTATACCTACATAGCTATTGATGGTAAAGAGAACTGCATTGCTGCTCTTCAGGATATTGAGAATGGAAAAATCCATAAATGCTTTATAGAGATGTCCTCTTGTACTGGAAGCTGCATAGGGGGACCTGTGATGGAAAAGTACCATCGTGCTCCCATCAATGATTATATAGCGGTAGCAGATTATGCGGGAAGTACTGATTTTAATTTGGAGCAGCCTGATGAGTTAGAGCTTAAAAAGATATTTGATTTTGTTGATTGTAGGACAAGAGTTCCCGATGATTATGAAATTAATGCTGTGTTTAGACAAATGGGTAAAATGAAAAAGGAGGATGAGCTTAACTGTGGCTCCTGTGGCTATAATACCTGTCGTGAAAAAGCTATTGCTATTATACAGGGAAAAGCAGATATATCCATGTGCCTACCCTTTCTAAAGGAAAAGGCTGAGAATTTTTCCGATACAATAATTAATAACACTCCCAATGGAATTATTGTTCTAAATGAAGAACTTGAGGTACAGCAAATTAACCGTGCGGCCCTCAAAATGATGAATATTTCTCGTTCCTCAGATGTTATGGGAGAGCCTGTAGTAAGGATACTAGATCCCAAGCTATTCCTAGAGGTGAGAAAATCCGGTCGTACCTCTCATAATTGTAGAGTATATCTTGCAGAATATAATCGATATGTTGACCAAACTGTCCTCGTTGATAAGGAATATAACCTTCTTATATGTATTATGCGTGATGTCACTGAAGAGGAAATACAGAGGACAAAGAAAGAAAGCATCAGCCGTCAAACTGTGGAGATTGCTGATAAGGTTGTGGATAAACAAATGCGTGTTGTTCAGGAAATTGCATCCTTACTTGGTGAAACTGCTGCAGAGACAAAAATCGCTTTGGCTAAGCTGAAGGAGTCGATTAATAATGAATAATCTCTGTGCAGATATTGGCTATCAAAGCATTAATCATGTAGGAGAGCAGCTTTGCGGGGATCATGTGGAGGTGGTGGAGCAAAATGAATACTCATCTGTGATTGTTCTGGCAGATGGTCTTGGTAGTGGTGTGAAAGCGAACATTTTATCAACCCTAACCTCAAAAATCATATCTACCATGATTGCTGAAGGTATTTCCCTTGAGGAATGTGTCAAAACTATTGCAGCAACGCTTCCTGTATGTTCTGTGAGGGGAGTGGCATATTCTACCTTTACAATTATATGTATTAAGGATAATGAGGAAGCAGAAATAATTCAATATGATAACCCTATGGTAATACTCCTTCGTGATGGGAAAAATTATGAATACCCCAGGACTGAATTAAATATTGATGGCAAGAAGATATATGAGTCAAAAATTAAGCTCCAGGAAAATGACGTGTTTATAGCTATGAGTGATGGCTGTCCTCATGCAGGAGTTGGACTAGCTTTTAATTTTGGCTGGAAGAGAGAGGATATCATTTCTTTTATGGAGATGTTTTATGATGCAGGCTATACTGCAAAAACTCTTTCCACAATTCTACTTAATGAGGTTAATAGGCTTTATGATAATAAGCCTGGTGATGATGCTACCGTATGCACTATTCGTATCCGTAGAAGAGAGCCTATGAATCTTTTGTTTGGTCCACCAGCTAATAGAGATGATTGCGATAAAATGATGTCCTTATTTTTCTCAAAAAGAGGAAAGCATATTATCTGTGGAGGTACTACCTCTTCTATTGCTGCTAAGTATCTAAGAAAGCCTCTGGTGCCCAGCCTGGAATTTATTGATGATGAGGTTCCCCCTATAGCTAGTATAGAAGGAGTGGATCTTGTTACCGAAGGGGTTATAACAGTGAATAAGGTACTGACCTACGCTAAGGATTATCTTGAGGATAATGAGTCATACCAGCAGTGGAGCTATAAACGAGATGGAGCATCACTTATTGCCAGGCTGCTCTTTGAGGAAGCAACGGATATTAATTTTTATGTAGGTAGGGCAATTAATCCAGCCCATCAGAATCCTGATCTCCCTATTAATTTTAGTATTAAGATGAATCTTGTTACGGAGCTTTCCGAGTGTCTTAAAAAGATGGGAAAAAGGATAAAAATCAGCTATTTCTAAAGGAGGATTGATGATGAAAAAATTTGATACTAAAGTCCAGAATCTAAAGTATAAGGTACTTCGTGAGGTTGCAAGAGAAGCCTGGAAGGATACAATGCTGGAAAATGTTTTTGATATTCCAAAGAAAATTATACCTGGCAAAAATCCTACTATGAGATGCTGTGTGTACAAAGAGAGAGCAATTCTTTCTGAAAGAGTTAAGCTGGCTATGGGAGGAGATAAAGATAATCCTAATGTGATAGAGGTTATTGACATTGCCTGTGATGAATGTCCCATGGGAGGCTATGAGGTAACAGCTGCCTGTCGAGGCTGTCTTGCTCACCGCTGTGAGGATGTGTGCAAGAGAGGTGCAATAACCTTTGACAGCAATCATACAGCTCATATTGATAAGTCAAAATGTGTTGAATGTGGACAGTGTGCCAAGGTTTGTCCTTATAGTGCTATTATGGATTATAAGCGTCCCTGTGAGCGTTCCTGTAAGATAAAGGCCATTTCAATGGATGAAAACAAGGTAGCAAAGATAGATAACAGTAAGTGTATATCCTGTGGAGCTTGTGTCTATCAATGCCCTTGGGGAGCAATAATGGATAAGTCATATATACTCAATATTATTGATTTAATTAAAAAGAGTAATAATAACAAAAAGTATAAGGTATATGCCATAGTTGCACCATCAATATCCAGCCAGTTTACCTATGGAAAGTTAGGACAAGTTATTAGCGGCATAAAGGAGCTTGGATTTTATACTGTAATCGAAGCAGCTTTAGGTGCCGACATGGTAGCTTATTCTGAGTCTAAGGAGCTTGTAGAAAAGGGGTTTTTAACTAGCTCCTGCTGTCCGGCCTTTGTAAGCTATGTGAAGAAGCAGTTTCCTCAAATGGAAGCTAAAATTTCTCATAATCTATCTCCCATGGCTGCTCTTGCAAAATACATAAAAGAGAGGTCTCCAGAAGATAAGGTAGTTTTCATAGGACCTTGTACTGCAAAGAAGATGGAATTTAAGAAGCCGGAGGTGAGTCCTTACATAGACAGTGTCATGACCTTTGAAGAATTGCAAGCACTTTTTGACAGCCGTGATTTGGATATTACAAAGCTTCCAGAGGATGTCCTTGATAATGCCTCCTATTATGGAAGGATTTTTGCTAGAAGTGGTGGTCTTTCAGATGCTGTTGTACAGGCTCTTGAGGAGCAGGGAATTGAAGATTTTGAGGTAAAGGCTGTTGCCTGTGATGGAATAGAAGAGTGCCGTAC
>JAEXSY010000454.1 GCA_023440105.1 Bacillota bacterium | reverse complement strand
TGCCAAGCTTATAGGTACTAATACTGATTTAACAGGCCCCTCAGAGAGTGGAATTGTACCAGCCTGTAGAGCATTAATAGCCCCCATTGAGCTGGCCACTGGGAAAATTGCATATTACGTTGGGAAGCCCAACCCTCTTATGATGAGGACCGGTCTCAAGATGCTCGGGGTTCATTCAGGGGATGCTGCTATTATAGGCGACAGAATGGATACGGACATTATAGCAGGTATCGAAAGTGGACTTGATACAGTACTTGTACTTTCAGGGGTAAGCACAAGATCCATAGTGGAACAATACCCCTATCGCCCTAGAGTAATTGCTAATGGTGTTGGAGAAATACCAGGATAGAATAGTAAATTTGGAGCTGCAGCATCCTGTAAATTGGACATATGTTGTTGTCCCCACAAATTCACTCAAGTTGATTTATAGCTTAAAAAGTTATTAGCTTAATTAAAATAACCTGATTTGATGTAATCATTTCAGGTTATTACTATTTTCTATTAATCTTTTTAGTAAGCCCTATATTTTTATACTACTGAAGATAATCATTGAAATTCTAGCATAGGCTAATACTTCAACTATAGTTATTGTAATAATAGCTGAAGTTCCGTAGCTTGTCCATTGAACTCTGGCAAAATCTGAGTAAATTACGGCTATTATGAACTCATAAATAATGTGCTATACTTTATAGAAGCTCATAATATTTCATCCAATATTATTACCAGTGTCACCCCATAGAATAGGAGAAGAAGCATTAATGAAGATCAATTTAAATAAAGAAGATATGGAAAGGCTTATGGACCTTTCTAATATTAGAATAACCAATGAAGATATCATCTCAATATACGCAGAATATATAATTAACCATTCCTGCCATATAACCAAAAAGCTTATGGATGATTTTAATGATAGTGGCTATTTCTCAGAAGAGGAGGCTTACTATTATCTATTTTTAGCAGCCTGTGGCTTTGACATAGAAAAGTATGAAAACCATAGAGAAATTGCAAAAAAATATATCCGCCCTTCTATAAAAAAACTGGACACAACTAAGTATATAAATAATCCATACTACAAAAATATAAAAATACCTAATAAAAAAGTTGGCACCTGGGAACTTAAGGTGGAAACCTTTCAGCCCTATGAAGCCTTTCTTTATAATGACATTTATGTGGATGAGAGTTTTAGAGAAATTCCCCGTCTGGGATTCTTCAGCGAGAGCTTTTCCTTCCCTGCTGTATTAGAAAATAATAATGAATGGATGACCATAACTCCCAGCGAAATAGAAAGCTCACAGGAAGCTATAGACAAAGCCTCTGGCAAGGTAATCACCTACGGCTTAGGCCTTGGCTATTATGCCTATATGGTGTCAGAAAAAGAAAATGTAGAAACCATAACAATAATAGAAAGAGATAAAGCGGTGATAACTTTATTTGAAAGCTATATCCTCCCTCAATTTTCCCATAAAGAAAAGGTAAAAATAATCAACTGCGATGCTTTTGACTATGACATTACTACAGATAACTACGATTTTGCCTTTGTAGACCTATGGCATGATGCTGGAGACGGCTTTGACCTATATCTTAAAATGAAAGCCCTGGAAAACCCCAATACCCAATATAGCTATTGGATCGAGGATTCTCTGCTAACGGTTTTAAGAAAGCATGTGTTACTAGTCTTAATACAAGGATTAGATAATAAGAAAGTAGATTCAGAAGTATCTCCCAAATATGATGCCATCTACGATAAATACCAAAGAGTACATAATGCTGTAAAAGAAAACCTCAAAAATGTAGCTATCACTAGCTATGATGACATCACCTACTACTTAAGCAAGCCTTTCTTGCGAGACCTTGCAAAAAACCTTCTAAGGTGACACTCACCTTAGAAGGTTTTTTTGTCGTATACTGTAAGGTGAATGGCACCATAGAAGTGAGAAAGTGTTCGCATGGACTAGCTTACATTGAAATATCTTAAGCACTAATTCTGTTATAGCACTTATGGACAAAATCTGAATTGAGAATCGATAACATTAATAATAAAAATAAACCACTTAAAAATATTGCAGGAATAAATATATTCTTAAATATAAATCTATAGACAAGATACCATACTGCCATAAGTATTACTAAATAAAATATCCTAAAGAGAACACAAAGAGCTATCTTTAAAGCGTCTAAAGATATATAAGCGACGCCTTTATTTTTTATGTTAGGAACCAGTATATCCACGATTAAATCAAGGGTCGCAACTGCTATGATATTTAGAATGGCTGCGGGAAGAATCATTGCCATACTCCTATTTAATATTCCGGCGAAAGATAAAAATATCATTATTATACTAAAGAAAGTCACAGCCCCTATTATCCTCATTAACAGTATGGAGTACATAAAAGGCTTATGGGTAAGCTGAATATACCTTTCGAAGGGCAGTATATCTTTTCCCAATCTAATTCTAGATATATTGAGATTAAAGCTCCCCCAGCTTACAAATAATGAAAGGGCAACAATTGACCCGTTTATGAAAAACCATCTAACTCTCGATAACGCATCAGTGGTAATTGGTATATCCATAACACTTAACAATACCTCAGAAATAGCAGGGGTAAGGGAAAGCAACCCGAAAGAGGCAATAAATACGGCTATAATTGCTATAATATCAAATAATACTTTTCTGTTTTCCCTCATTATAAATCTATATTCCTTAAAAAAGTTAGCTAATAAGGTTCCTCTTGGTTTTATTTCATCGATTTTAATATTAGAATAAGTAGACCTTTTATTATCCTCTCTCTCAATAATTTTAAAAAATACAACCTGTAATAGAGCTTGATTAAATTTAATTAATAGAAAGGCAAAGGATATACTAAGC
>JAEXSY010000447.1 GCA_023440105.1 Bacillota bacterium | reverse complement strand
TTAAACTTTGGACACACCATAGGGCAAGCCATAGAAAACTGCAGCTCCTTTACGCTCCCCCATGGCTTTGCTGTAGCTATGGGAATGATAGCAGTAACCAGAGCTTCAGAAAATAGCGGTCTCTGTGAAAAAGGAAGCCTAAAGCTCCTAGAGGAAGTGCTTCAAAAATATAAGCTTCCCACCAGCCTTCCCTACTCCTCCACAGAGCTATCAGAAGCAGCTTTATCAGACAAAAAACGCTTGGGAAATACCATAACCCTTGTGGTACCGGAAAGGATAGGAAGCTGTATTCTACACAAAATATCTGTAGAGGACCTAAAGAAATTTATAGACCTAGGAAGGGAGCTTAAATAATGGATATAGAAATAACTCCTAGTACTCTTCAAGGAAGGCTACAAGCAATACCATCCAAGTCCGCAGCACACAGAGAGCTCATTGCTGCTTCCCTAGCTCAGGATAAAACTATAATAGAAATCAATAAGCTTTCAGAAGATATAGAAGCAACCCTTCGCTGCCTAAAAGCCTTGGGAGCAGACTTCAATATAGTCCATAACCATATAGAGGTCCAGCCCATAAAGGAAGTTATGAAAAATCCCCTACTTGACTGTGGAGAAAGCGGCACTACCTTAAGGCTCCTTTTGCCTCTGGCAGGAGCCTTAGAAAGCTCTTCTCATATTACAGGAAAAGGAAGGCTTCCAGAGAGACCAATAAAAGAGCTTATGGAAGCCTTAGAAAAAGGTGGGTTACAGCTTAGCAGCTCCAAGCTTCCCTTAACCCTTAAGGGAAGGTTAAAGGGAGGAGTCTATGAAATACCAGGCAACATAAGCTCTCAATATATTTCAGGGCTGCTATTTGCTCTTCCTCTGCTGAAGGAGGACAGTGAAATATTACTAACCTCCTCACTGCAGTCAATAGGCTATGTGGAAATGACTCTAGAGGTATTAAATAAATATGGAATAACTATAGAAAAATACCCTTCCGGATATAAAATTCCTGGCGGACAAAGGTACTCTTCTCCTGGAAGTAGCTCTGTAGAAGGTGATTGGTCCAATGGAGCATTTTTTATAGCCTCAGGTGCACTAAATGGATCTGTTACCATTGAAGGCCTGGACTTAAACTCTACTCAAAGGGATAAAGAAATTTTAAAGCTCCTATCCTCAGGAGGAGCTAATATCCATCAGCAGGAAAGAGCTATAAGATCTGAGACCTCCTCTCTCAAAGGCCAGGAAATAGATGTTTCAGAAATCCCCGATCTTCTTCCTATACTCGCTGTAGTAGCTTCCCTTTCTCAAGGAATCACCTACTTTAAAAATGCCGAAAGACTTAGGCTAAAGGAAAGTGATAGATTATTCACCACAGCATCTATGCTTAAAGCCTTAGGGGGAGAGGTAGAAGAGCTGCATGATGGACTTATTGTAAAAGGAAAAGAAAAGCTTAAAGGTGGGACTACAGAAAGCTTTGGAGATCACAGAATTGCCATGGCCGCAGCTATTGCAGCTACCAGAGCAGAAGGTAGGGTAATAATAAAAGATGCTCAGGCTATAAATAAATCCTATCCTGATTTTTTCGAGGACTATAAAGCCTTAGGAGGTAAAATAGATGTCATCAACAGTAGGTGAAAACATAAAAGTAACTATATTCGGAGAATCTCACGGGCCTGCTATCGGTGTGGTTATAGATGGGCTTCCTCCCGGAGAAATAATTGATATGGAAGCACTCCAGAGCTTTTTAGATAGGAGAGCACCAGGAAGAGGCCTTTACTCTACTCCTAGAAAAGAAGCTGATAAGCCCATCTTTCTTTCAGGTATATTAAACAATAAAACTACTGGAGCCCCTTTATGTGCAATCATCAATAATACCAATACGAGATCTCAAGATTACAATAGAGATGTACCTCGTCCAGGTCATGCAGACTACACAGGCTATGTTAAATATAAGGGCTATAATGATCCTTCCGGAGGAGGACATTTTTCTGGAAGACTCACAGCTCCCCTGTGCATAGCTGGTGGTATCTGCCTTCAAATTCTTGAAAGAATGGGTATAACAATAGGAGCTCACATTTATTCTATCGGAACCATAAAGGATACACCTATTGACCCCGTAAACATTAAGAAGGAAGAGCTTTTAAATATAGCTAATAATAGCTTTTCCGTTATAGACTTTTCCAAAGGCGAAGAAATGAAAGAAGCTATATTAGAAGCAAAGAAGGAAAAGGATTCCTTAGGTGGAGTTATAGAATGCTGTATTTTAGGAACTCCTATGGGCCTGGGAGATCCTATGTTTCATGGTATTGAAAATAGACTGGCTCAGGCGGTCTTTGGAATTCCTGCAATAAAAGGCATAGAGTTCGGTTCAGGCTTTCAGGGTTCTGAAATAATGGGTTCAGAAAATAATGATGCCTACATAATAAAAGATAAAAGAATCACTTTAGAAACCAACAACAGTGGCGGAATATTAGGCGGTATATCTACCGGAATGCCGATAATTTTCAGAGCAGCAGTAAAACCTACCCCTTCTATAGGAAAGGAACAAAAATCCGTAAGTATAAGTGAAAACCTGCCAGTGCCTTTAACCATCCAAGGAAGACATGACCCTTGTATAGTTCCAAGAGCCGTCCCCTGCATGGAGGCTGCTTCTGCGCTGGTTATATTAGATATGCTTTTAGGATAGGAGGTCACATATATGGACTTAAAAGAAATCAGAGAAAAAATTAATACAATTGATGAAGAACTAGTTAAACTATTTGTAAAAAGAATGGATCTCTCTAAAGAAGTGGCAGAATATAAATCAGAGCATAAGCTCCCTATACTTAATAAAGCCAGAGAAAGGGAAATACTATCTAGAGTTTGTGATGCTTCTTCAGAAGAGCTAGAAATCTATGCAAAAATGCTATTTACCACTCTATTTGAAGTAAGCCGTTCCTATCAAAACACCCTGATGCATAACACCAACTCCTTAAAGGACTCAATTATCCATGGAATAGAAGAAGCTCCGAAGCTATTTCCTATAAAGGGACTTGTAGCCTGCCAGGGGATAGAAGGAGCCTATTCTCAGCTTGCTGCTGATAAGCTCTTTTCCATAGCTAATATTATGTACTTTAAGAACTTTGAAGGAGTTTTTAACGCTGTAGAAAAAGGTCTTTGTCCTTTTGGTATACTCCCCATAGAAAACAGCTCCTATGGTTCTGTTAATGAAGTTTATGACCTGATGCGTCACTATAACTTTCATATAGTAAGAAGCATCAAGATAAGAATAAATCACTGCCTTATGGGTAAGCCAGGAACTAAGCTTTCAGATATAAAGGAGATATACTCACACGAGCAGGCTATAGGACAATGCAGTAAGTTCTTGAAGGAGAGACCAGATATAAAAATAACTATATGTGAAAATACAGCTATGGCAGCAAAGCTTGTAGCTGATTCAGATAGAAATGACATAGCAGCAATCTCCTCCCATAACTGTGCTGGCCTCTATGGTCTTTCCATAATATCTAATGAAATTCAAAACAGCGATAATAATTATACTAGATTCATATGCATTGCCAAGGAGCTAACCATATATCCCGGTGCTGATAGGATAAGCCTGATGCTTTCTGTTCCCCATGAACCTGGTGCCCTTTACTCTGTGATATCAAGGTTTTCTGCCCTAGGATTAAATCTAACCAAGCTGGAAAGCCGCCCTATCCCAGGAAGTGATTTTGAATTCATGTTCTATTTTGATTTCGAGGCCTCTGTACTCCGAGATGAGGTAGTAAAGCTATTGAGTGAGTTGTCACTAGAAAGTGATCTATTTGTTTTCCTTGGCA
>JAEXSY010000421.1 GCA_023440105.1 Bacillota bacterium | reverse complement strand
GCAGTACAGATAGTAACAACAATAAAATAATAGCAGTATTACTTGCATTATTTTTAGGAGGAGCTGGCGTTCATAGGTTCTACCTAGGTTATAAGCAAATAGGCTTCATACAGCTGGGCATATTTATAGCCTCATTAATTTTATTTCCCTTTGTAGCTGTAGTTTGTTGGACATGGGCTATTGTTGACATCTATAACATTATTACAGGGAAGCTGATAAATGCTAATGGTATTCAATTAGAATAGCAGGAATAATATAAAAGTAATATTGTATTTAAAGTAGAATTTCAAAGGAAAAAGATATATAACAGGTTGGGATAAGACTCTTAGCCTGTTTTGTTTTAATATTATATCAATAGAAAATCTTTAGAGTATAAGGAGGTGCTTTTTAACTGATTATTAATTATAAGTTAAGGTAAACAAATATCATCAATAAAACAGTACATAAATATTTAAAAAAAACGCAAATAATACAAACGAATTGACTACGTACAATAAATTTGATATTATGCCAAATATAGTAAATAATTTAACCGACAGGAGATATAAGATGTTTGACTTAAAATTCATTAGAGAAAATAAGTTTAAAATGACACAAAAAGACTTTTCTGAACTAATTGGAATAGAACCAGAGGAAATTTCAAGACTTGAGCAGTTTCCTGATGAAATACCATTAAGTATTTTGAAAAAAATAGCTGATGCTACTGGAACAACTGTTGATGTATTAGTGAGCTATAAGCCTGAAACGATAACACCTTTGAAAGTGGATGATACTTGGAGAAAACCCAGCTTTACAAAATCTTCAATAGTAGATTATATCGATGGGGAGTTAAAGGTTTACAGAGAGAGCTGGGGAGATAAATACGATCAATATATTGATGAATTAAGGAAAGGTGTAGAAGAGGTAATATCAAAGCCTAAAGTAGCTGTTGTGGGATTTTCTGATGTTGGAAAAAGCACATTGATTAATTCACTTATAGGTTCAGATAAACTTCCTTTCTCGTGGACACCGACAACATCAATAACTATTTATATTAAGCATATTGATGATAGGCCAAGCTATATGGAAGAAGAAGCATGGATTTTTAGAGCCTCAGTAGATAAGGTTATTGGTTGGGATGATAAAAAGCTTAAAGATGAAGAGTATTGTAGAAGGTGGAAGCTTTCTAGCGGTAGTGCTGACATTCTTAAAGACTATGGTACAAGACAAGGCGAAATGCATGAGAAAAACGAAGCTGGGGCAGCAGTGATTTTCGTGGAAAGTGATATTTTGAAGAATTGCGATATAATCGATTTGCCAGGCTTTGGGACAGGTGACCGTGCTGAAGACGATGATATGACACTAAAAGCAAAAGAATTTGCTGATGTTATGATTTATATGTCTCATTCAGCACAATTTTTACAAGCAGGTGGTATAGAGTATTTAAAAGAGACCATTAGCTCTTTAAATGTCATAGAGAATAAGATAGAGAATTCACTTAAGCCGTTATCAAATTTATTTATTGTTGCTTCACAAGCACAGGTAGTAGATGGTGGGAACGTACACTCATTAAATGATATCCTTGACAGTGGATGTAAAAGGCTTTTTAAAACACTACCTAAAAATTACTTTAGAAATAAATCTAGTATTTCTGGATATGAATATGATTTTGATATAGTTAGAGGTAGATTTTTTACTTATACAAAAGATATAGAGCAGCTTAGAAAAACATTTGAAAATGAATTAAGGGGTTTAGTAGAGACACTACCTAATAATGTTGATGAAAAAGCTAAAAACTATATAAAGAACTATGTCAGGGAAAAAGGGATTGAAATAGAAGATAAAATTGAGGAATATAATAATATAATTAACGAAAGAGAACACTATTATTTATCCCTAAAAGAAATTAGAAGTAATGAGCCAAAGAGAATAAATGATAACCAAAAAAGAAGGGTAGAGTTTATATCAGAAATTAACAGAATGGAAAAATCCATCTCTTCACAGTTTGCTGATTTTTATAGAGAAACTATTTCTGTAGAAAAGATAGTTAATATCATTAATGAAAAAGGAATTGGAAATAAAAAGGAAGATATAAATCTTTTAGTAGGATATATTAATTCTACATTAAAGGATAAACTCGATGATATAGTCCTTATTGACTCTAAAAAACTAAAGGATAAAATAGATAATTATATTTCAGATTTTCAATTGAGCTTAAAGCTAGATGATTATAGTATTAAGTTTGGTAAAATTAAGTTTTCATTCGAGGCAAAGAATGCTTTTGCATCAGGATTAGTTGGATTATCTACTTTAGGTGGCCTAGCCTTGTGGGCTTCTACCTTAGGAAATTTAGGAGCTTATATTCTTATTGCAAAGGGTGTAAGTATCTTATCAGCTTTAGGAATTTCTGTGGGAGGAACCGCGGCGGCTGCAACTGCAGTGTCTGCCATTGGGGGACCTATAGTGCTTGGATTAGCTTTGGCTATAATAACATCACTATCTCTGTTTGCAATACTTTCAGGAACATGGAAGGGAAAATTAGCAAAAAAATTAGTTGAGAGATTCGAAGCTGAAGAGGTATTAAATAAATATAATGAAGGAATAAAAAAATACTCAGATGATACAGTAAAAACTTTTAATGCTGGAGCAGAGTCAATGGAGAGAAAATGGCAAAGTTATATAAAGTATTTAGAAGAAATAGTTACAAATTGTGACGTTAATGAAATTGAAAATGATATAAGGAAGGCAGAAGAATTTAAAAATTTTCTTCAAGGCATCCCGTTATAAGAGAATGGTTTAGATATATTAAAACTGGTATGCCAGGTTATGGAGGAGAGAATTTATGAGACAATTAGAATTGTTTAACAGGCTTTTAAGCGAAAATAACATATGGGATGCACATACTGTTATTAAGAATATGTATAACAGGAATCTAGGAGATAAGGATATTTTTGAAAAGTATTTTAATTTTGCTATGTTGATAGGAAGCTATCCAATAGAGATTAATACAAGAAAGTTTTTTATTACAGAGGCTGAAACCGCGCTAGTTTTTTTCAGTGAAAACTCAGACATGGATGTGGAGCAATTAAGCTTTATAAGAAACTGCAGAGATAAATTGATGGAAGTTACAAAGGATATTAAAGAATTAGAGAACAAATTAAATAAAAAAGAAAATGAAGATATTATAGAGAAAAATAATAATTGTCTTTTAGATTTAGTTAAGCTTAAAGGCAAGCTGTTTGAGGTAAGGCAACAAGATCAATTTGATAAATTACTTTTAGAGGTTAATAGTAAGGAAAACTCGTTAAAGAAAGAGAGCTTAACTGACGAGCAGAAAAAACTGTATGATAGCTTAACTAAGGAATACTCTGAAATAATAAGTGGAAAGATTGTTCAGATTAACCATTTAAACAATATTGAATACAATCAATTAGCAATAAAGAATTTTCAGTATGTTTTTGAAGAATTCAAAAGTAATGAGGACAAGTATATAAGTAGCGAATCACAGCTTTTTACATTGGTATCTAAAAGATTATTTGCCTACGATTTATCAAAATTATTTAATGAAACAATAGTATATTATAATCATATTTATTATTTTATATTTAGCAAGTTAGACGATGCTGGAAAGTTTAGATTAACGGAAATATCTATTGACACTAGGAGGACTAATATATAAAGGAGAAGCATCCATGAATTATAGAAGGAATAGTTTAACTTTTAGTCACGCTGGACAAAGCCTGGCAAACCCTGTTAGTGTGAATGGGATTAATCCAAGTATATTATCATATGGATTAGAGTCAGTGAATACCTTTGGAACTATTAATATTACTAACAATTATCATAGTCAGTTTAATAATATATATGAAAGATTAAATGACTTGAGAAATCAGGCTCAGAATAAGGT
>JAEXSY010000396.1 GCA_023440105.1 Bacillota bacterium | reverse complement strand
TTATAAGCCTCATACATCGCCATTAACCCTAAAAGAAAGGTTAATGCTTTTAAATAATTTCCGCCAATAAATAAAAAAATAAGTAAAGGAGCAATTAAAACCGCTCCAAAGTATCTGCTATTCTTTATACTTTCTTTCATATATTATATTCCTCCAAAACGCCTATCTCTATTTTGATAATCAATTATAGCCTGATGCAAATCTTTCTCGGTAAAATCAGGCCATAAAATATCTGAATACCAAAATTCCGTGTATGCACACTGCCATAGCAAAAAGTTGCTTAACCTTTGTTCTCCACTTGGTCTAATTATTATGTCTGGATCCGGCATGCCTTTAGTATAAAGATATTTTTCCAATGTTTCCTCAGTGATTTGGATATTATTTTCATCACTATGATCCTTAAGAAAGCTGTTAACAGCTTCAATTATTTCTGCTCTTCCACCATAATTTAGAGCAAGATTCATAACTACTCCCTTATTGTTTTTAGTATTTTCCTTTGCTTTAATTAGTTCATCCTGGCACTTTAGTGGAAGCTTAGAAATATCTCCTATATAATTAATAACTACTTGATTTTTATTGAGTTCCTGGAATTCTTTTTTTAAGTACTCCACCAATAATCCCATTAAAGCACTGACCTCATCTTCAGGTCTTTTCCAGTTTTCCGTTGAAAAGGCATATAGGGTTAGATATTTAACTCCTAGTTTGTTACATTCCTTTATTATTCTTCTAATAGTTTCCACGCCAGCCTTGTGTCCGTAACTTCTAGGAAGATTTCTCTTTTTTGCCCATCTTCCATTGCCATCCATAATTATGCCAATGTGCTTTGGAATATTATCAATATCTATATCTATTGAAGTAGTATCTTTGCTTTTTTTACTAAAAATATTAACCACCTTATACCTCCTTCAAATATATAAATAAAACCTGCTAAAGCAGGTTTTATTTATATTGACATAATTTCCTTTTCTTTTGCCTCAACGATCTTATCTATTTCTTTTATGTGTCCATCGGTTATTTTTTGAATATCGTCTTCTGCTTTTTTCTCTTCATCCTCTGATATCTCAGAATTCTTTTTTAAAGCTTTAACCTTATCATTAGCATCTCTTCTAACAGAACGAACGGCAACTTTAGTTTCCTCACCATATTTTTTTACAGTTTTAACAAGATTTTTTCTTGTTTCCTCTGTTAATTCAGGAACTACAAGCCTAATTATTGTTCCATCGTTAGAAGGATTAATACCTAAATCAGACTTTAATATTGCCTTTTCTATTGCTTTGAGAGTGGATTTCTCCCATGGAGCAATTGTTAAAATCCTTGGCTCAGGAGCAGAAACATTGGCAACTTGATTAATCGGCATCATGCTTCCATAGTATTCTACCTCAATCCTATCCAACATTGTTGGGTTGGCTCTTCCAGCTTTTAAGGAAGCTAAATCGGATTTAAGTACTGTGATTGACTTTTTCATTTTCTCATCTGCTTTTGATAAAATCTCTTTAACCATAATACCCTCCTATTATTTAGTAACTAATGTACCTATTTTTTCACCTAATATTACTTTTTTAATATTCCCCGGTTCGTCCAGACCAAATACTAGTATCGGAATGTTATTATCCATACAAAGAGAGGTTGCTGTAGAATCCATAACTTGAAGACCCTTTTCTAAGACATTTATATATGATAGTGTATCATATTTTTGAGCGTCTGGGAACTTATGAGGATCCTTATCGTATACTCCATCGACTTTTTTTGCTAAGAGAATAACATCAGCTTCAATTTCAGCGGCTCTTAAGGCTGCTGTGGTATCTGTAGAAAAGTAAGGATTTCCTGTTCCTGCAGCAAAGATTACTACCCTACCTTTTTCTAAATGTCTCATAGCTCTTCTTCTAATATAAGGCTCAGCAATTTCTTTCATTTCTATAGCAGTTTGAACTCTTGTCATTACTCCTATACTTTCCAATGAATCCTGTAGGGCTAAAGCATTGATACAGGTTGCCAGCATTCCCATATAGTCGGCAGTGGTCCTATCCATACCTTCGCGACTTCTACCACGCCAAATGTTTCCGCCACCAACAACAGCACCTACTTCTACGCCCATAGATACAAGCTCTTTTATCTCATTTGCAATTCTCAGTGCCACATTAAAATCAATTCCAAAGCCACCAGCTCCTGCTAAAGCTTCTCCTGACACCTTAAGCATAACTCTTTTGTACTTACATTCCGGCATAATTATCCTCCTATATTTGGGTTTTAAAGAAGTAGCTCCATAGAGTTTCCTTCCTTTATTTCAATTACTTTATAAAAATCAAATAAAATTAAGTAATAGCTAATTAATTAGATAATTGAATTTTCCTATTTACTATAGTATTAAATACATCTATAAAGATGAACTTTCCTTTTATATGATACTATAACTAAAAAGCTATTTCAATTACTTTTACATTAACAAAAAAAGATATAAAAATATTGGCAAGGTTATTTTACAATAAATTAAAGACCTTCTGGATTAATCATAATATCATTAATCCAGAAGGTCTTATTATTAATTTAAAGAAAAACACCTTAATAGAAAGGTAATTTTCAGCTTATACAAAACTGAAATTTGTTCTACTTACCCATCTGCTTAGCAACTTCTTCAGCAAAGTTTTCTTCTTGCTTTTCTATGCCTTCGCCCTTTTCGAATCTAGCATATCTAGAAATCTTAATCTCTGAGCCAAGTTCCTTGGATTTTTCATCAAGATATTTTTTGATAGTCTTATCAGTATCTCTTACCCATACTTGTTCAACAAGGCAAACTTCCTTGTAATACTTCTGGATTCTACCTTCAACCATCTTCTCTACTATCTTTTCTGGCTTTCCTTCATTTAATGCCTGAACTCTGTAGATTTCCTTTTCTTTTTCAAGAGCTTCTTGATCTACATCTTCTTTATTTAAGAAAAGAGGATTTGCTGCTGCAACCTGCATTGCTACATCCTTAGCTACAGAAAGTAAACCATCGGTGTTAGCATCACTTGTAAGCTCTACTAAAACTCCAATTCTTCCGCCACCATGAATGTAGCTTTGTATTGCTCCATTTTCTACGGAGAAGCTTTCGAATCTTCTAACATTCATGTTTTCTCCAAGCTTAGCAATTAAAGCAGTAATAACATCCTTAACTGTCATGGTTTCATCAGCTAAATATTTTTCTTCAACAAACTCTTCTATTGTTTTAGCAGAAGTAAATGCTGCCATTTCAGCAAGATTCTTTGCTACAGTTTTAAACTCATCATTAGCTGCTACGAAGTCAGTTTCACAGTTAACTTCAACAATACCAGCTTTTTTATAATCTTCTGAAATGAAAGTTTCTACTATACCTTCAGCAGCTACTCTACCAGCTTTTTTTGCAGCTGCAGCAAGACCTTTTTCTCTAAGAATCTCTACAGCCTTTTCCATATCGCCGTTAGATTCAGTTAAAGCTTTTTTACAGTCCATCATACCGGCGCCGGTTCTTTCTCTTAACTCTTTTACGGATTGTGCAGTGATCATTGTAATCCTCCTTGTTAGTTAATTTAAAAGGTAAATGAAGTT
>JAEXSY010000383.1 GCA_023440105.1 Bacillota bacterium | reverse complement strand
TGTATATATAGCGTTAAGAATTGCCTAGCATCATCACTCATTTCAACCTCTGAGGGTAAATCTGGAGTTTCAACGGAATTAATAATACCAAGCTCTTCTAATTCAACACTTCTATCCTCTAAAGTCTTCAGCTTTAATCGAATATCCTCTTCATTTAAAACATTCTTATAATTTCTTTTAATTATTAATTCTAGAAATCTCTTAGGCAAAGTTCTCTCAAGCATCAAAGATTTATTTGTAAATTCTTCTCTTATTTTTCCTATTTCGTTCTTAAGCTCTCTAGAATACTCTACTATACTTTCAATATATCTCGGTGTATCATCATTTCTCATAGGTCCTGGCTGATAATCCAGAGGAACATCCTTTAAGAGCCTATTAGATTCAATAATATGGATACTAATAAATCTTTTAAAGTAATCTAACTGTTCAAAAAGCTGTGGGCATTCGAATAAATAATCTTGAGGAGGTATACGATCAATAGCTTCTTTAAACGTATACTTTTCATAACCATCAAATCTTCTATAGCTGCTAAACCTAGTATTATAGTTTCTTGCTACTCTAATAACCACGTCTGGATTAATTTTAATTGTCGATTTCTTATCTCTAAACCTATTGGATTGAAAATAATCAATAGTATATGTAAAAGGCAAAATAAAGTTATCAGTTCTATATCCATTATTTCTTAGATCATTGAAGTTTTTGTTAAACAACGATGCATAAGGATCATCTTTCATTACTAGTATACTATCTTTAGTATCTAAAATTAATTTAATACTTTCAAATGGTATCTCATCAATGTATATAAAATCCCCCTCAATTATGGCCTTAATCAACTTTAAGAGCGTAGTCTTACCATATCCATTAGGGGCATGAAGAATAGTAATATGCTCATTTTGTGTTAGATCCAGTTGATAATCATATACTCCAAATAACTTATCTACTAATATTTTCTCAATTCTCATATACTCCTCCAATATATAAAAATATTCTTAATATTAATTATACTATAAAACTAAAATAACATTCATTAATCAATTGCTATTAATCTGATTAATGGTAATGATTAATTCTATTTATAAAAGTTTGATGAAGAATGTATATACTATCTATCTTACTTAGAAAACATATCAATTTAAGTATTATACACAACTTACTAAATTCAACTAAATACTATTTACATAACTAACATGCACATGTCCCACTGAAAATATCACCGCAAACACAACTAATAAATAATGCCTTAAAAGGATTCCACTAAGAAGAAATATAAAGCTTGGAATGATAGCCAAAGCCATGGAATATTTTAAAACAGGTCTTTTAAAATACAAAATCCATCCCACCCAATAGGCTATCAATAGTAGAAACATTACATTAACCCATACCAGGAAAGCTAACTTGGATGAAAAACCAAATTCCAACATCCCTATATTAAAAATCATAAGAAACATTGAGCCATAGCGTCCTATCTGCTCTAGGAAATTCACGACCTTATTTTTGCATTTGTTCTCTGCTCCTTTAAACTTAAAGGCATAAATTATATTAGGTATCAGCATCAACACAACAATTATAATTCCAAAAATATTAATCCAGTTCACAGTCTTCTCCACCTCATTCATCCTTCTAGATTATTTGCTATTCTTTATTGAAACTTTACTTTTGATAAATCGAATTTTTAGTATCATCCTATACCAAGAATTCTAGTCTCTAGTCTTTAATAATGGCTATATAAATATTGTACCACCATCTCCTTATGCCCAAAATAAAAATTCTGAAGAAGCCCCATGACCTCTCCAGAATTTTTATTTGGTAGTATTATTTTTGATTATTTTTAAGCTGCACATCTGCTAAAGATAGCCCTTAGCTCAGATCTCTTTTTTTCTTTGTTGTAGTCTTCTGAAACTCTGATATGGTAAGCTACCCACCCTAGGTCGAGCTTCATGGGGTGGCTGTCTCTGTTTTCAGAGGTAAAGATGAAGAATTCTGCTTTGAGTTTTTCTATGTTCTCTGGAAGCTCTTTTAAGATATCCTCTTCTATTTTTAGTATCCACCTCTCCTCAAGAGCATATTGCTTTTCCTTGGGAAGCTCCTTGTAGTAGAGGGCAAGCTGTGCTTCAGTAAAGATGGTTTTCACCACCACTTCCTTAAAGTAGCTGGAGAATATCATATAGAAGGCGTACTCCAGAGTGAACTGCTTTTTTCGTTTTTTATTTTCTTCAGCGATAAACATAGTATCTTCCTCCTTCAAACTCACTGATTTATCAGGCTAGCCAGGAGCAGCTTAATGCTCCACTATTTCAGTGGTTATTTTTAGGAGGAGTTGTTTTTGTACTTTTCTAAACTGAAACTTTCTACAACGAACACCTCCGGGCAAAAAAATAACATATGGACATAGTTATAGAGCTAGCTCTAAATCATGAGTTCCATATGCCAACTTTGGCGATATTCTATTGTCTATCCTTGAAGCATATTAATTTTATAATATCATCAACAGCTTGTCAATATATATTTATAATATTATAAATATTCAAACTCAAAATGCTACTACCCTACTTCCCTCTTCCTATAAGCCATCCCAAACAATCCAACTACCACCGCAAAATTTATCCCTAGTATTATAATACTTTCAATCCCCACATCCTCTCCCCTGATGGAGCTAATCAGGTTGTTAATCTGCTGGGAATAGGTGAACTTTGATACCTTTCCGATGGTTTCATTAAACATGGAAATCATGGGCAGGAAGGAGAATATGATCATCACTGGAACTGAGATAGAGGTCTCTGCCATCTGATTTTTACTTAATAGTCCTATCACTGCTCCTATGGCTATGGCTATTAAAATTCCTACAGACATTATTCCAAAAAACCTTGCAAATTCAGCACCCTTATAGCCTCCTACAATCCCAAAGATGCAGGTTCCGATGCTGCAGATGAGATATAAATAGCTGCCTACTCCAATAAGATATTCACTAGCTTTAACATTGGACATCATGAGCATGGGTAAGGTGTTCTTTTCCTTCTCCTCGGAGATGATGGCTGCCATGCTGATAAGGGGTGACATGCCAATGAACATGGTGGCAAAGAGGAGGACGAAATACCCCTTTGGCATATTCTCTATTTTTATGGTGCCCTCCATTATCACAGCCATTAAGGGAAACATGATAAATTGTACTAGTACCCCCTTATTCTTAAGGGTATCCTTAAGCTGCTTTTTAAAGATTGCTGATATCTTCCTTATACTCATATTATTGAAAGCTCCTTCCTGTCAGTTCCATAAATACAGTTTCAAGGCTAGGCTCTGTGGAGTGGATGGCTTCCACGAGATTATCTTTAAAATAAGGCTCTATAGCCTTAGGGACATTCTCATCATTTTTAATAGCTACAGTATCTCCATTTTTTAAAAATAGCTGTAGCTTATTCTGATGATTGTATCTTCTGCAGATTTCCTCTGGCCTTCCATATTCCACAATCTTCCCTTCATGAAGGAGAGCAATATTATCACAGAGCTTTGAGGCCTCCTCCATGTTATGGGTGGTTAAAAATACCGTTGTCCCCTTCTTTTTCTCTTCTAAAATCAGTCTGTGAATTTCCCCTGCTGTTCCTGGATCTAAACCACTGGTGGGCTCGTCAAGGAAGAGAACCTTGGGAGAATTTAAAATAGCTCTAGCCAGTACTAATCTCTGCTTCATACCCTTGGACAGCTTATGGACTGCTAGCTTTTTCGCTTCAATGAGTCCAACCTTCTTGAGCACATTGTCAATAACACTCTTAGATACTCCATATATTTCCGTAAACAAAACTAAATTATCATAGCAGCTTAGTCTTTCATATAAACCGCTGTTATCTAAAACCATACCAAGGTTTAAATATACATCCTGAGTCAGTTCTCTTGTATCCTTTCCCAGTAAAAGTGACGAACCCTCTGTTTGCCTTAGCTGGCCTATGAGTATTTTTATCAAGGTGGTTTTTCCTGCTCCAGAGGGCCCTAAGAGGCCAAAGATTTCCCCTTCTGATATTTTTAAGCTAACCTTATTTAACACAGGAGCTTTATGAAAAATCTTTGTAAGGTTATTTATCTCAATACTATAATTCATCCTTACCCTCCTTAAGCTGCTCCTTTAATCTATCAAGGCCCTCCTGCATTTTTTGGTTTTCTATTTTCTCTTTGCAGGTCATAATAAGAACACTACCTCCAAAGCTAATAGCAAAGCCTAAAAAGAACATTAGCCATGGCTGCCACATGTATAGAGGGAACCATTTAAAGCTTATGATAAAGACTAGAATGATTCCTACTATGGAAAGCAACATAAAAATATACCTTAGGGTTAGAGATAGATTTTTAATAATTGCATCGGTTAAAAATATATAATTAAAAGCCACTATAAAGGCTGATATTACTAAAAATTGCACCATGATGCTAAGGGATAACCCCCTACTCCCAAATTGAAACATTGTAGAAGTCTCTGCTTGATCATCTCCAAAGACCATGGCAAAGAAAATCATGACAATCATTGTTATCCCAAATATAGTGACCACCTGTCCTAAATAATCTAAAATACTTTTCTTCTCTTCCATTTATCTAACCCCCAATCTTTCTTTTACCTGCTCAGCATACTGCCTGGAAACAATTAGCTGCTCACCATTGGTTAAGGTAACCCGAAGGCGTCTATCAATATCAGCCTTTAAGGAGACAATGTGCCTAAAATTAATAATGGAGGACTTACTCCCTCGAAAGAACCCTGCCTTTGCCAGCTGTTCCTCTAATTCATATAGCTTTAATTTTGATTCATATTCTTCATCCATGGTATAAATAAAGGTCTTTTTATCTACCGTATCAATATAGAGGACCTTTCCAATATCAATAATAAATGTTTCCTCATTCTTTGTCCCCGTTAGCTGCAGCTCCATGATCCTCATAAGAGAAATAAGCCTTTCAATCTCTGGGGTCAAAGCACTGCAGGTAATGTGCACCTCTGTATCTTTTATATTTTCATCGGTATTAATAGTTATCTTCATCCTCTCACCACCAATCCCCTTGTTAATCTAAGGATAACAAAGGAGAAATTTTACCACAAGTATATATTTACTAAGTTGCCACGAAGCAATATTAAGTTGCCGGTAAAGCTTTTTTTGACCAAAAAAATAAGCCTTGGTTAGGCTTATTTTATGGCAAATTATATCCTGTAGTTTCAGGATTCAACGAATAATCTGTTGTATCTGATTTATAATTGGGATAGCTACTTTTTATCTCATCTCTAAAATATGTTTCCATAATTGCTCTTGCTACTGGTGCTGCATTGCTTCCGCTGCCTCCATCATAAAGGACCACTGTTATAGCTATTTCTGGGTCATCATAGGGTGCAAAGCCTTCAAATACACCATAAGAGGATCTTCCAACAGCATTTTGATTATTGCTATAAATAGCTGTACCGGTTTTTCCTCCTGTAGTGATTGGGAAGCTCGAGAAGGCTGAATTTGAAGCAGTTACCGCAGCCATCCCTTCTTTTATTGAATCAACGGTGGAATCTTTTAGGTTTAATTCATCAAGGATTACAGGGCTATACTCTTCTACTATATTCCCATCTGAATCAGAGATTTCATTTACCAGGTAAGACTTATACCTTGTACCTCCGTTAAGTACTGTAGATAGAGCACTGCACAACTGAAGAGGGGTGAAATTATTCATCCCAAGTCCTATGGAGCTATTCAGCATATTACCTATGGAGGTCACATCTCCTGACCTGTCAAAAACTATATACCTAGCAACGTTTTTGGCTGCATTTTCATAATCAGCTTCCTTATAGCCTTCTCTGTCCTCTTCTTCATAGGTCTCAACTAGTCTTTTTAATAATTCAATAGTTTTCGTGTATATTTCATCATAGAAAGCACTGCTGTCTTCAACCTCCCAAAGCTTACTAAGAGACTCGGACACATAATCCTTCACTGCCTTCTTTGCATCAGCTAATTCCTTACTGTCATTGTTATTTACTCCTATGTTAAAGCCCTTATGCTTTTCTCCCAAGGAAGGAGCATAGGTATATTCTCCCGCCTGAAGCATGTCTACTATATCATATTTTGATAGACTAGCTACTAGATTAGTATAGGCAGTGCTGCTATAAACCTGACCGGAAGTGGTTTCTTCTATTTCTATCCCTGTACTGCTCTTTTTATCAGTCTCAGGATTATAGCCAAGCCCCAGCCTCCAGGCATACTCAGAAAGAGTATCGATTCCACTATTTTTATTTAATCTGTAGGCCAGCTCATAAAAATAATAGTTACAGGAATCCCTAAAGGCCGTAGTCATATTTTCATAGCCATGGGTAGTACCATAGGTTTCATAAATACCACACATTCCTGTATAATTAGAAACCTCCGGATGCTTATTAAATATTCCTTGGTCTAAGATTTGCTCCTCCGGATCTACTACATTCTCCTCTAAGGCTGCCAATGCTGTTACAAACTTA
>JAEXSY010000315.1 GCA_023440105.1 Bacillota bacterium | reverse complement strand
ATGTATAATAAAAGGTGAAACTATAATAAGTTATGGAGATGCTATGAAAAAATATTTAGGGGATAAAAAGTTTTATAAAATGGTATTGGCAATAGCAGTGCCTATAATAATTCAGAATGGTATTACTAATTTTGTAAGCCTTCTTGATAACATAATGGTAGGAAGAATCGGGACAGAACAAATGTCAGGAGTAGCTATAGTAAATCAGCTTATATTTGTATTTAATATAAGTATTTTTGGGGCAATTTCGGGGGCAAGCATCTTTAGTGCTCAGTTTTTTGGAAATAAGAATTACAGGGGGATGAGAGACTCTTATAGATTTAAATTTATTTCTGTACTACTTGTAACTATTATTTCCATTGGGTTATTTATTGTATTAGGAAGTAACCTAATTTCTCTTTACCTTCACGAAGGAAGTTCTACGGGGGATATAGCTAAGACCCTATTATACGGAGAAAAATATATAAGGGTAATGCTTTGGGGGCTAATTCCTTTTGCAATCAATCAAGCCTATACCAGCAGTCTTAGGGAAATGGGACAAACTCTATTGCCAATGGCTTCAGGCCTTGCTGCAGTTCTTGTAAATTTGCTCTTTAATTATATTTTGATATTTGGTAAGCTGGGTTTTCCTGAATTAGGAGTAGAGGGTGCAGCTATTGCTACAGTAATATCTAGATATGTTGAACTTACCATAACTGCTGTGTGGACACATATGAACAGCAGAGATATTCCTTTTATTAGAGAGGCTTATAGGAGTCTTACAATTCCAAAAGATCTTACGGGTAAAATATTGATAAAAGGGTTGCCTTTAATGGCAAATGAGTTTCTTTGGTCGGGAGGAATGGCAACTCTTACACAATGTTATTCTGTCAGGGGACTTGCTGTCATCGGAGGCCTAAATATTGCGTCAACAATTTCCAATGTTTTTAATGTGGTTTTTATTGCTTTAGGAGGGAGTATATCGGTAATAGTTGGTCAGCTTCTTGGAGCTGGAAAAATGGAGGAAGCTCGGGATACAGATAGAAAGCTTATTTTCTTTTCTGTATCTATCTGTGTAATAGTTGGAGTAATTATGGCCATGCTTTCATCAGTTTTTCCTTCAATTTACAATACCACAGAGGAGGTAAAGAGATTAGCCAGCAGCTTTATTGTAATTGCTTCTTTATGCATGCCTCTTCATGCCTTTATGCATGCTACTTATTTTACACTTCGCTCAGGAGGGAAAACTATAATTACTTTTTTATTTGATAGTGGTTATGTTTGGATGATTAATATTCCTTTAGCTTTTATTCTGACTAGATATACAAATCTCGATATTGTAGCTATATATTTATCTTGTCAGCTTATAGAAATAATCAAATGCGTAATTGGCTATATATTAGTTAAAAAAGGTGTGTGGCTTCAGAATATAGTAGACCATGAAGCTTTAGAAGAATATTCTTAAATATTATAAATTTTATATTTCAGATATTGGGATTATTTTAAGAGGTAAGAGAACAGATAAAAAGACCGCATAAGCGGTCTTTTTGTAGCTATTTAGCCTTTAGAGCAGCCATGGTTATAAAATTATAGGGTTTATTAAAGTGGGGGAGGAAGAATATATCTAATAGTTTTAGCTTATCGATTGTGACTTTTTCCTGAATCGCAAGAGAGAACATATGAATACCTAAAGAAATATCTGCTTTAGATACCATTTGGGCACCGAGGATTACTCTAGTGGTATTATCATATACTATTCTCAGCTTCACCTTCTCATTGTTATTCACCATGAATTCAGGTTTAATCTGGTCCTCATATTCTGTAAAGGCTGCATCATAGCCTTGTTTTTTTGCTTTTTCGAAGGTAAGGCCAGTGGAGGTCATGTTTAACCCAAAGATACTTATGCCATTGGAGCCCTGAACTCCAATTGACTCAATCTTATCTCCTGCGGCGTTTGATGCTGCTACGATAGCTGAACGGACAGCATTAGTAGCTAAGGCTATATAGCTTAGACCCTGTTGAGAGTTGTCATAAACCGTTGAACAATCCCCTATGGCATATACGTCTTTAATACTAGTTTCTTGATGTTCATCAACAATATATGCACCATTTTTAAAAAGCTTTATTCTATCCTTCCCTAATTCATTATTAGGTTTAAAGCCCATAGCCATAATAACCATATCCGCATCATAGCTTCCTTTATCTGTGATGACTCTTTTGACTTTATCAGTTCCCTGGAATTCCAGAACCTTTTCACCATAGGCCAGCTTAATACCGTGGTCTGAAAGATTCTTGTCCATAAGGTCAGTGAATTCTCTATCATAATAGTTTGATAGACTGGTGTCCATTAAGTCCACTAGGGTAACCTGTTTATCACTTCTTATAAAGGCTTCGGCTAGCTCAACACCAATATAGCCTGCTCCAACGACGACAATATTCTTAATGTCTTTATGGTGAAGTTTTTCGATTACTTCTTCAGCATTCTGGTACAGCTTAACCAGCTGAATATTTTCTAAGTTTATTCCTTTGATATTTGGAACTATGGGCTGTGAGCCTGTAGCAAGGATAAGCTTGTCATAGCTCTCTTCAATAGAATTACCTTTATCATCTGTGGCATAAATAATCTTATTATCAAAATCCACTTTAGTAACCTTAGTTTCAATGTGAATTTTAGCTCCTTTTTTCTCTAGGTCTTCCTTTGAGGAGTAGAATAGACCTTCTGGTCCGCTGATCTGATTTCCGATCCATAGTGCCATTCCGCAACCTAAAAAGCTAATATTAGAATTACCATCAATGCCTATTACCTCATGGCCTTTATAATTATTGAGTATGGTATTAATTGCTGAGGTACCGGCATGATTAACGCCGACTACTACAATTTTACTCATAAGCTATCTCCTTTGGTCAATAATTTTAATAAGGTTAATACAGATAATTCTATTAAAGCATAAATAAGCTCTAATAGAAGAATTGTGAACTAATATTGATAATAATTTAACTGATATTTTATTATTAACTAAATATTATTGTTTATAAATATAGTTTTTATATTTATTAATTCGATAAATAATTATAAAAGATATATATATAATGATAACTGTAATATAATTACTTTAGAATATTAATATATAATGTCTGGAGTTGAAGATTTATGGGAAAAATTTTACAGGTTCATGATCTTGTAAAAAGCTATGGTAATGTACAGGCTGTAAGAGGGATAAGCTTCTTTGCAGAGGAAGGAAAGCTATTTGCATTTTTAGGACCCAATGGCGCAGGGAAGAGTACAACTATCGATATCCTTTGTACCCTCTTAAAACCCGATGGAGGAGAAGTAATTATAGATGGAAAGACTTTGGGAATTGAGGACGATGAAATAAGAAGAGGAATAGGAGTAGTATTTCAGGAAGGTGTACTGGATAATCTTCTGACTGTAAGAGAGAATTTAGTAACCAGAGGAAGATTTTATGGTTTAAAGAGTGTAGATTTAGCTAAAGCCATTAAAGGAGCAGCGGAAGCTGCTGAGGTTATGGATTTTATTGATAGACCTTATGGTAAGCTATCAGGAGGGCAGAGGAGAAGGGCTGATATTGCTAGAGCTCTAGTGAATACCCCAAAGATTTTATTCTTAGATGAGCCTACTACTGGTCTTGACCCTCAGACAAAGGTGAGCGTATGGGAAACCATAAGAAAGCTTCAAATAGAACAGGGTATGACTGTGTTTTTAACAACTCATTATATGGAGGAAGCAGCAGAAGCAGATTATATAACTATCATAGACCATGGAAAAGTAGCGGCAAAAGGAACTCCTTATGAATTAAGAAATGAATACAGCTCAGACTTAATTAAGATTAAGCCCTTAAACATTGAAAAGGTAGAAGAGCTGTTAAATAGGCATGATATTTCTTATGTATATAAATCAGGAATAATAGAAGGGAAGCTAGGCAGTTCTAGACAAGCTATACCTATAGTGTCGGAAGGGGAAGCTTATATAGAATCCTTCGAAGTAATTCATGGAACCATGAACGACGTATTTATCAATATAACAGGAAAGGAGATAAGAGAAGATGTTTAATTTAGCTGTGAGAAATATAAAATTATATTTCAGAGATAAGACCTCTGTGTTCTTTTCCCTTTTAGGTGTATTTGTAATAATAGGGCTGTATATTTTGTTTTTAGGTGATCAGGTAGAAAGTGGTGTTGGAGATTTACCAGAAGCACGATTTCTTATGGATAGCTGGATAATGGGTGGGGTTATAGCTGTTACCTCAATAACAACTACTATGGGGGCTTTTGGACAGATGGTGGATGATAAGGTTAAAAAGAACTATAAGGACATATATGCTTCACCCTTAAAAAGATACAAGATAGCTGGTGGATACTTAATAAGCTCTTACATGGTAGGGGTGATAATGAGCCTACTAACCTTTTTTCTAGCAGAAATTTATATAGTTATTAGTGGTGGTGAATTTTTACCTTTTGAAAAAATTATCCAAGCTATAGGGGTTATACTTATAAGTGTATTAGCCTCTAGCTCAATGATATTTTTTATGGTAAGCCTGTTTAAGACTAATAACTCCTTTGCTACAGCCAGTACCATAGTAGGAACCTTAATGGGTTTTCTAATGGGAATTTATATTCCAATAGGAGTACTACCTAGTTCTGTACAGACCTTTATAAAGGCTTTTCCTCTTTCCCATAGTGGCACATTACTTAGACAGATATTTATGGAGATTCCCATTTCTGGGACTTTTAAAGGGATCCCTTTGGAAGAAGTTGAGAAGTTTAAATTAGAACTAGGAGTGGTTTATAAGGTAGGTGATAAGGTTTTAACCCCAGGGTTACAGATATCCTTTTTAATTATAACTGCTGTGGTATTTTACCTACTAGCTATATTGAGTATTTCTAGAAAGAATAAATGAGGAGGACCGGCTGGTCCTCCTTGTTTATTTAAAGTTTCTCTTTTTATTTGCAGTCTTGAGCTTTCTTTTTTGACTATTTTCTTTACGCTCTATGAAGCGAGCTTCCTTCTTTAATTTTATATAGCTTAAATATCTATCTTCAGAAAGAGCTCCTGTAGAAAGTGCTTCTTTGATCGCACAGCCAGGTTCACTAGTATGAGTACAATCACTGAATTTACATTGATTTATGAGCTCCTGGATTTCTATAAAGGTTTCACTCAACCCTTTGGAAACATCCCACATTCCAAGGCTTCTCATACCTGGAGTATCGATAACCGTTACACCTTTTGAGAGGGATATAAGCTGGCGATGGGTAGTAGTATGCCTGCCTTTTGAATCATCCTCCCTGATGCAGCTAACTTTCATAAGCTCTTCACCAGCTAAGGCGTTTACAAGGCTGGATTTTCCAACGCCAGAAGAGCCTAGAAGAACAATGGTATTTCCTGGATTGAGAAGAGAGGAAAGCTCACCTAATCCATAACCTGTAAAGGTACTTATTGCATACAATGGAACACCGGGTGCAATTGTAGCTGTAGTGTTAATTTCTTCCTGAAATGACGGCTTTATATCTGCCTTCGTTAATACTATAACTGGGTTGCCTCCACTCTGCCAAGCTTCTGTAACATACCTCTCTAATCTTTTTGGATTGAAGTCATGATTTAGAGAGGTGACAATAAAAACATAATCAAAGTTAGCAGCTATAGCCTGCTCACCTCTACCCTTATCGGGATCCCTTCTGGTAAAGCAGGACTTTCTTGGAAGAGTTTCAGTAATTAGTGATTCTCCATAAGGATTATAGTGAAAAAGAACATAGTCTCCTACGGTAGGATAAAGCTCTTCTTGATTAATGTTATAATATATGCTGCTCTTTAGAATTCCACTGGTAAAGCCTAAGGCGGATACTAATTCATAGCTTCCTCTATGGACTGCAGTTATTCTCCCAGGGACTAAATCACCGTAGTCATAGCT
>JAEXSY010000300.1 GCA_023440105.1 Bacillota bacterium | reverse complement strand
TTCTATAACCTCCATATCCCCGGTAAATGTAACCTCATAGGGCTCTAGACCAGCAGTGTCCGATATTATTTCTAAGGCATATTCAAGCCTTCTCTTCATTCCATGAAGCTCTGTTTTTATGCCTTCTAGGATGATTTCACCCCAAGGACTTTTTTCTATAGCAAAGTCCTCCGGGATATTAAACTCCTCTGCCTTATCTAAAAGCCATTTTTCTGGCCAGGGACCGCTCATGGAAAAGCTGAAAAGATTGTAAACCAGCTCCTGAAGCTTTCTATCATCTCTTCCTCCACCAAAGGCCTCCACCAGGTTTATAAAGCCTTCACTTCCCTCATCATACTTATCCTCAAAAAGCTCCTGAAGGGTTTCCTGCTTCATAAGCACCGTTTCTGTATCTACGGCTATCCTGAAGCCTGGGTCTAAGTCTATGTGATGAAAGTTATTTCTTATAACGTCTAAACAGAAGGAGTGCATGGTAGTTATGTTGGAGCGATTTAATAGAGTAAGCTGTCTCTGGAGAAGCTTTGATTCAGGAGTCTTATCCAGCTCCTTGCCTATGGCATCGGCTATTCTTTCCCTCATCTCTGCTGCTGCAGCATTGGTAAAGGTAACCACCAGCAGCTTATCTATATCCACATGGCGCTTTGGGTTAGTTATTATCCTGATGATTCTTTCCACCAAAACTGCTGTTTTACCGGAGCCGGCTGCCGCTGCTACTAAAAGGTTACAGTCTCTTGTTTCTATGGCTGCCTGCTGCTCTTTAGTCCAATTAGTTGCCATCTGCCTTCTCTCCTTCCACTGCTTTTTTAATCTTATTCTTCATTAGCTCCCATACGTCCTCATCCTTCTTTTTAAGAACTAAATTATATTTATTATCCTTCATACTGGTATCAAACTGGCACACAGAAGCATAGCTGCAGTATTCACAGGCCTTATATTTAGCATTCTTCGCAGGATTAATCTTAATATTACCCTTAAGCATCTCATCGCATAAAGCTACTATACTCTCTCTTACATACTGCCTTAAAATCTCAAATTGCTCCTCTGTAATAGCTGAGCTGGACTTACTAACGGAGTCATCAGAGTTAAGCTTTGCAGGAATTATTAAAGAATAGCTTTCCATGGTTTTATCCATTTCCTTTATAATCTCTGCGTCCTTTAAAAGAAGACCCTTAAGCTTAAGCTTTTTCATAATCTTCTCTTCTATATCCTCCTTGCTTATCCCAGGCTCCCCACTGACTATAGGATCATCCAGCATGAAGTATAGAATTGCCCCACGCATGCTCTGATTCTTTATTATGGTATCAGCATTAGATAGAAGGGCTTCCAAATATATTAAAAGCTGCACCTGAAGTCCATAATAGATTTCAGACATATCCAGGCTCTTACTGCCAGATTTATAGTCTATTATCCTCACATAGGTCTTACCCTCATGGTCCATAACATCTACTCTATCAATACGCCCTCTCAAGGAAACCTCTTCTCCAGAAGGAAGCTTTAAGGTTATTGGTGGTATAGTGTCTTCCTTGCTCTTACCGAAGCTTACCTCATATCCTAAGGGCTCAAAGCTACCCCTTTTAATCTGCTCAGATATTATATTTACAGAGCGAGCTATTATCCTCTTCATCCTATTTCCCATAAACTTATACCTGGCTGAGCTATTGAAGATAGAGTTATTTTTGCTGCTGAGCATATAATCCACTATCTTATCTATAGCCTTTCTTGAATAATCTAAATTTACATCCTTCCAGCTCTTACCCTCCTGCTCTAAATTATGAGAAAAGGTATCTATAACCTCATGCATGAAGCTTCCTAAATCCGGAGAGCTAAGCTCATATATCTTTCTATCCCTGGCCTTAAGACCATACTGAACAAAGTAAGCAAAGGGACACTCAGCATACTTTTCCAGCCTTGAAACACTAAAATAATAGGGCTTTCCGTAGAGATTTCTAATCTTTTCACTGTTTATATTCTCCACCTGATTACTGTAGCTTAAGGCATCCTCTATACGCCTGGTCTTTTCCTTCCATTCTTCATGATTTTCAAACCAATACTTTGTCTGTCCCCAGATTTCCTCTACCTCTTCTCCCTCCTGGTCCCGCCTTAAGGCTCCAATGAGGTGATTAAAGGTAGGCTGAGGTGCCGTTATGCTGCCAAGCTCCATGTAGGGTAGATTTTTCTTAACTATGTCACTTTCCTCATTTAGCTCTTTAAATATCTTTTTAATCCTTGAAATCACAATAGAGGCTCTCAAGGCTTTTCCTTCAAAGTCAGCCATGGGATAAGAGAGCATGAGATATTCTCCTGCCATGGTAAGAGCTGTATAAACTAAAAGCTGCTCCTCGAAGGCCTTGGTTTTAGTATCAGATGCCAGCTCCACTCCTCTTTCCTTTAATAGAAGCCTATCCTTATCAGAAAGTATTCCTTCTTCCTTATCAGCCCTAGGGAAGACTCCATCATTTACTCCTATGATATAGAGAGCCTTAACTCCCTGACTCTTTATTCTTCCTATATCACCTATATTAACCTGGTCCAGAGCAACGGGGATGAGACCAATCTGACATTTTTCAAAGCCTACATTTAATATTTTTACAAATTCCTCTAAGGCTATATATTCTTCTCCCATGGTTTCTTCCAGCTGATCTTAAACCTCTAGTATAAAATCTAAAA
>JAEXSY010000296.1 GCA_023440105.1 Bacillota bacterium | reverse complement strand
CTATTGACCTTGATAATAGGACTTTCTGTGTTTGCCGGATGTGGAAGTGACGGAGATAAGGTAGTTATAGGTTCAAAGACCTTTACAGAAAATATACTACTCAGTGAAATGTATGCTCAGCTTATCGAGGCTAAAACAGATATTGAAGTAGAAAGAAAGCAGAATTTAGGTGCTACTTCCGTATGCTTTCCCGCTATAAAAAAAGGTGAGATAGATATTTATTTGGAGTATACTGGCACTGCTTATAACGAGCTATTGGGCTTGGAGCTGACAGAAGAATCAACCTCTGATTACATATATGAAACCAGTAAGGAAAAGTTAAATAGCGATCATGATATTACTATGTTCAGTCCCATTGGTATAAATAATACCTTTGCTTTAGCAATGTCAGAGAGTAAAGCTAAAGAGTTAGGAATAAAGACTATGTCAGATTTATCTGAGCATTCCTCTGATTTTAGATTCGGAGCAAATCATATTTTTTATACCAGGGAAAAAGATGGATACGATACTATAACAGAGGTATATAGTTATAAATTTTCTGCAGCACAAAAAATGGATACCTCATTGCTTTATGATGCAGTAAAAGAAGATAAGCTGGATGTAATAGTGGTTTATGCTACAGATTCTTTATTAAAAAAGTATGAGTTAACAATACTTGAAGATGATAAGGAAGTATTTCCTGCCTACTACGGAACACCAATATGTAGAAATGAGACCTTGGAAAAGCATCCTGAACTTAAAGAAGTTTTAGATATGCTATCTGGAATGCTTGATGATAAGACCATGCAGGAGCTTAATTATCTAGTGGATGTAGAAAATAAGGATGTGGAGGATGTTGCTAAGGACTACCTCACAGAAAAGGGATTATTATAATATTAATTGAAAATTAACACTATTGACAAAATTCGATAAGAAGTTATAATATTTAATATACATTTGTTTAGGAAGGAGAATGTAGTATGATTAATTATAATTATCTTCAAAGTTATAATTACACTACCGATGCCACCAGTTGTGCAGCGTTTTCTTCTTATGCAAATAATTTTTATGCTATAGCTATGGATATTGCCGTTCTGGCAGTATCCTTTTTTGTTATTGCTTTAATTAGCGTCATTTCTATAATTATTGCTCTTGAGCTCTTAGTAGTCATATTAGTCATATTGAGCATTATTAGAGAAGCTGGAAAGCAGTCAACGAAATTAGCTATAGGTCACTTTATCCCATTAATGTGATGTATTAGTTTATCCGTGGTCTTGCTTTACAGCAAGGCCACTTTTTTTATTTAAATGTATTTAATGGGTTAAGAGATGAAAATGAAAAAGTAGTTTTTTCAGAAAGGAGTGATATTAAATTAAATAGTAGAGGTAAAATTAATAATTGTAAAAATATAAGGAAAAAGGATTTGTGGGGTGGCATATGTTAAATTGATAATTATATACTGAATATCGCTTAGACTTAACGTTTTCATACAAAAATCATTGAAAAAATGAGAATTTTAATAAAATATCATATATTTTTTATTGACTTTAAATATGATAAGGGTTTATTATTGATAAAAGAGAAATGCAACATTTTATGCAGAATTTTAAAGGGGATGAAATTATGAAAAAAATACTTAGTTTAATGGTTGCAGCTACTGTCGCATGTACTGTTTTAGCTGGATGCGGTAGTGGAGATTCTAAGAATAATGATGATAATTCAAAGGGTAGCTCCGATACATTTCTTATTGGAGGAATAGGACCTGTTACTGGAGATGCTGCTATTTATGGACAGGCAGTAAAAAACGGTGCTGAAATAGCTATTGAGGAGATTAATGCCAATGGAGGAGTTAATGGTTATAAACTAGAGCTAAACTTCCAGGACGATGAAAATGATGCTGAAAAATCAATAAATGCTTATAACACATTAAAGGATCAGGGTATGGACGTTCTTTTAGGAACTGTTACTTCAACACCTTGTATAGCTGTTGGTGATAAGAGTGCGGAAGATAATATATTCCAGTTAACACCTTCCGGCTCAGCTGTTGAATGTGTTCAAAATGATAATGTATTTAGAGTTTGCTTCTCAGATCCTAACCAGGGAATTGGAGCTGCACAGTATATAGGAGAGCATAAGGTTGCTACTAAAGTTGCCGTGATCTATGATAACTCAAGTGTTTATTCTAGCGGTATATATGAAAAATTTGCTGCTGAGGCTAAAAATCAGAATATAGAAATAGTTTCTGCAGAAGCCTTTACTTCTGAAAGTAACAAGGATTTCTCCGTTCAGCTTCAAAAGGCAAAGGATGCTGGAGCAGAACTTGTATTCTTACCAATATACTATTCAGAAGCTTCTTTAATACTAACTCAGGCTGCTGCCATGGATTATTCACCAATATTCTTTGGTTGTGATGGTTTAGATGGTATTCTTACAGTTAAAAATTTCGACACTACTTTAGCAGAAGGAACAATGCTTCTTACTCCTTTTGCAGCTGATGCAGGGGATGACTTAACTAAGAACTTTGTTGCAAGCTACAAGGAAAAATTCAATGAGGTTCCAAATCAGTTTGCGGCTGATGCTTATGATGGAGTTTATATAATAGCTGCTGCTCTTGAGAAGGCGGAGTCCACTCCTGAAATGAGTGCTTCTGAAATTTGCGATGGATTAAAAACTGCAATGACTGAAATAACTGTAGATGGTTTAACTGGTTCACAAATGACCTGGGATGCTAGCGGTGAACCTAATAAGGCTCCAAAAGCTGTAAAAATTGTAGATGGTGCATATAAGGCAGCTGAATAACAATTATTTATATAATCACTTAGTTGCACACAAACCATAGAGGGGTTTTTCTACACCCTCTATCGTTTGTTTTTATATTTATGTTGATATGAATGATTTGATTTTTTGTAAAGAGGTGTATTATGAGCTTGATTTCCTATTTATTAAATGGAATAAGCCTTGGCAGTGTTTACGCAATCATTGCCTTGGGTTATACGATGGTATACGGAATTGCCAAGATGCTTAACTTTGCTCATGGTGATGTAATTATGATAGGGAGCTATGTATGTTTTATAGCTCTAAGTTCTATGGGGATGAATCCAATAGCTTCTGTGCTTCTTTCTGTTATCCTTTGTACCGTACTTGGAATTACAATTGAACGTATTGCATACAAGCCTTTAAGAATGGCTCCAAAGCTGGCTGTGCTTATTACAGCTATTGGTGTCAGCTATTTTCTTCAGAATGCGGCACTTTTAAAATTTGGGCCAGATACTAAATCCTTTACTTCTGTGGTAACTCTACCAGCTATAAAGCTAGCTGAGGGGAAACTCACTATAACCGGGGTGACCTTAGTAACTATTATTGCCTGTATTATTATTATGGTAGCTTTAACTTTGTTTATCAATAAAACAAAGTTAGGACAGTCTATGCTGGCTGTTTCTGAGGATCAGGGAGCTGCTCTTCTTATGGGGATTAATGTTAATACTACCATAGCCCTTACCTTTGCTATTGGATCAGCTTTAGCAGCGTTAGCAGGTGTACTTTTATGCTCTGCCTATCCTTCTCTTAATCCTTATACTGGAGCTATGCCTGGAATTAAAGCCTTTGTAGCAGCGGTTTTTGGAGGGATAGGTTCTGTTCCTGGAGCTTTTATTGGTGGAATTCTTCTTGGAGTTATTGAAATATTGTCTAAGGCTTATATTTCTTCACAGCTATCTGATGCTATAGTATTTAGTGTTTTAATAATAGTGCTTTTAATAAAGCCTACAGGTATATTAGGTAAGAAAATACAGGAGAAGGTGTAGGTGGTATAAATGAAAGATAAAAAACTAAAGTTAAATTTAAAAAGTAATCTAATCACCTACGGGGTAGTGATACTTTGTTATATTGCTGTTATGCTTATGATTAATGGAGGTCATATTTCCAGTCTTTTACAGGGCCTTCTAGTACCCATCTGTGTTTATGTAATTTTAGCTATTTCTCTTAATCTTACCGTAGGAATATTAGGAGAGCTGAGTCTTGGTCATGCAGGCTTTATGTGTGTTGGAGCCTTTGCTGGTGCCTTGTTTTCTAAGATTACCATGGGAACCATTGAAAACACCTTTGTAAGAATTTTTATTGCTATAATAATTGGCGCAGCTGTAGCAGGGGTCTTTGGTATATTGATCGGTATACCGGTGCTCAGGCTTAAAGGTGATTACCTTGCTATAGTAACTCTTGCTTTTGGAGAGATAATAAAAAATGTTATTAATACTATCTATTTTGGAAGAGATAAAAGCGGCTATCACATTTCCATGAAGGATTCTATATCCCTTAATTTGGATGAAACTGGAGAGGTTCTTATTAAAGGGCCTCAGGGGATAACGGGAACTCCCAATGATGCTACATTTCTTGTGGGTATTATCTTAATCTTAATAGCACTTTTTATTATATTAAATATGATTAATTCCAGGACAGGAAGGGCGGTTATGGCTATCAGAGATAACAGAATAGCTGCTGAATCCCTTGGAATTAATATTACAAAATATAAGCTTTTAGCTTTCTCTGTTTCTGCAGCCATTGCAGGATCAGCAGGAGTCTTATATGCTCATAATTTATCTTCTCTCACTGCAAATCCTAAATCCTTTGGCTATAACATGTCCATAATGATATTGGTATATGTGGTACTGGGTGGCCTAGGAAACATAAGGGGATCTATAATCTCAGCTGTTGCTCTTACCCTCCTTCCTGAACTATTAAGAGGCCTTAGTGAATACAGGATGTTAATTTATGCTATAGTTCTTATAGCAACTATGATTTTGACCTACAGCTCAGGTGGTAAAAAGCTGAGAGGATATCTATCCTTTAAGAAAGTTTTTAATAAAAAAATAATACTAAAGGAGGCACAGAGATAATGGCATTATTAGATATAAAAGCTCTTGGAATCTCCTTTGGTGGGCTTAGGGCTGTGGATGGATTTAACTTATCCATAGAACAAGGACGATTATATGGACTTATAGGTCCTAATGGCGCTGGTAAGACTACAGTATTCAATCTATTAACTGGTGTTTATAAGCCTGATTCAGGAAAAATTCTAATAGATGATAAAGATATTACTGGGAAGAATACCATAGAAATTAATAAAGCGGGAGTTGCAAGAACCTTTCAAAATATTAGGCTTTTTTCAAATTTGTCTGTACTGGATAATGTTAAGGTAGGGCTCCATAATAAGAATAAATATTCTACTTTAACTGGGATATTTAGACTGCCTAAGTTCCATAGAATAGAAAAGGAAATGAATGAAAGGGCCATGGAATTATTGAAGATTTTTGGTTTGGATAAGGATGCTCATATTAAAGCTTCTAATCTCCCCTATGGTAAGCAGAGAAAGCTGGAGATCACAAGGGCTTTAGCAACGGAGCCTAAGCTACTGCTTTTAGATGAACCTGCTGCGGGTATGAATCCAATGGAAACCGCTGAGCTTATGAATACAATAAAATTTATAAGAGATGAATTTGATATGACTGTTCTTCTTATTGAGCATGATATGAACCTAGTTTCTGGTATTTGTGAGGAGCTTACAGTTTTGAATTTTGGAAGAATCCTTACCCAAGGCGAAACCTCATGTGTTTTAAATGATCCTGAGGTAATTAAGGCATATCTTGGTGAGTAGGAGGAAAATATAATGGCTATGCTTGAAGTTAAAAATTTAGAGGTATCCTATGGAATGATTAAAGCAATAAAGGGTATATCCTTCGAAGTAAATCAAGGGGAGGTAATTGCTCTTATAGGCTCTAATGGAGCAGGAAAAACTACGATACTTCATACTATAACAGGCCTTATTAATAAGGATTCTGGGGAAATAATCTTTAATGACCAGGATATTTCTAAGGTTCCTGGCCATAAAATAGTATCTATGGGAATGGCTCATGTTCCGGAAGGAAGAAGGGTTTTTTCTAGTCTTTCTGTATTGCAGAACCTGATGATGGGGGCTTATACCAGAAAGGATAAAAGTGAAATAGAGGGAACCCTTCAGATGATATATAAAAGATTTCCGAGACTTCTGGAGAGAAAAAATCAGCAGGCAGGAACCTTAAGTGGTGGAGAACAGCAGATGCTTGCTATGGGAAGAGCCTTAATGTCCAAGCCTAAGATTATATTGATGGATGAGCCTTCCATGGGTCTATCACCTATTTATGTAAATGAAATCTTCGATATAATCAAAGAGGTTAGTCAATCTGGTACTACAGTTTTACTTGTTGAGCAAAATGCAAAAAAAGCATTATCTATAGCTGACAGAGCTTATGTATTAGAGACAGGAAGGATAGTCCTTGAGGGCAAGGCTGATACTCTTTTAAACAATGATGATATCAAAAAGGCTTATTTAGGGGAATAAAACTTGAAAAAGTTCTTTGTTTCCTTAAGGAGTTAATAGAGACACATATAGTTTCATAAATAAAGAAGAATTACTAAGGCAGCTTTTAAAGGCTGCTTTTTCACTGAAAAAATACCTAATAAATGAAATTTACGTATTAAAATATTGCAAAAAATATTGTTATTATGTATACTGTATAACATATTCTTGTTATAAATGAAATGATTATTTTGGAAACATTCACAAATGAGGTGTTATAAGTGCAGCAGAAACCGTTGAAAAAATTTAAGAAAGTCATGGTTGCCAACAGAGGAGAAATTGCAATTAGAATTTTTAGAGCTTTAGAGGAGCTGGGAATTACTACTGTAAGTATCTATTCAAAGGAGGATAAATATTCCCTGTTTAGAACTAAAGCAGATGAAGCTTATCCATTAAATCCTGAAAAGGGTCCTATCGATGCTTATCTTGATATTGACACCATAATTAAAATAGCAAAGTCAAAAAATGTTGACGCTATACATCCTGGTTATGGTTTTCTATCGGAAAATCCAGAGTTTGTTGAGGCTTGTGAAAGAAATAATATCGTTTTTATAGGTCCAGGTAAAGAAATAATGCTGGCTATGGGGGATAAGATTTCCTCTAAGGAAATTGCCTTAAAGGCTAAGGTTCCTGTGATACCTGGAGTTAATCATTCTTTAAAGGATATTGACTCTGTTATAGCTATTGCTGATGAGATTGGTTATCCTGTGATGCTTAAGGCTTCTAATGGTGGCGGAGGCCGAGGAATGCGTATAGTCCGCAGGAGAGAGGATATGCCTAGAGAATTCCAGGAGGCTAGAAATGAATCTAAGAAGGCCTTTGGCGATGACAGGGTGTTTATTGAAAAATATCTGGAAAATCCAAAACATATAGAAGTACAGATTCTGGGAGATTTACAGGGGAATATAGTTCATCTTTATGATAGGGATTGTTCTGTTCAGAGAAGACATCAGAAGGTGGTGGAATATGCTCCAGCCTTCAGTATTCCAGAGGGAACCCGCAAAGAAATTTTTGATAGTGCCCTTCGCCTAGCTAAGGAGGTAGGGTATTATAATGCTGGAACCTTAGAGTTTTTGGTGGATAAGCATAATAAGGCTTATTTTATTGAGATGAATCCCAGGATACAGGTGGAACACACGGTGACAGAAATGATCACTGGAATAGATATAGTGCAGTCTCAGATACTTATTGCAGAGGGGTATGCTTTACACTCAGATGAAATAGGTATACTATCTCAGGAATCAATCTCATCAACAGGGTATTCTATTCAAAGCAGGGTTACCACAGAGGATCCTAATAATAACTTCCTTCCTGATACGGGAAAAATTAATGTATATAGGTCAAGTGCTGGAAATGGTATTAGGCTCGATGGAGGAGTTGCTTATACTGGGGCAGAGATACTTCCTTTCTACGACAGCCTTCTGGTGAAGGTTATCTCCCATGACAGAACCTTTGAAGGAGCTATAAGAAAATCAAAGCGTGCCTTGAAGGAAATGCGTATAAGGGGAGTTAAGACAAATATTCCTTTTCTTATAAATGTATTAAGCAATGAAGCCTTTAAAAAAGGTAATTGCTATACAACCTTCATAGAAAAATCTCCAGAGCTATTTAAGCTTAGGAAAAGTGGAGACAGGGCCACGAAGCTCTTAGAGTTTTTGGGGAATAGAATTATTAATTCTGGCATTTCAGAAAAGCCTTTTTATGAGAATGGAACAGTGCCGAAGTATGACAGCAGTAAAAAGATATATGGTGCTAGAGATAGGTTTTTAGCCTTAGGTGCTGAGAAATTTACAAAAGAAATATTAAAAGAGAATAAGCTCTTTGTAACAGATACCACTATGAGAGATGCTCAGCAATCTCTTATGGCTACACGAATGCGTACCAAGGATATAGCTGAAGCGGCTTTTGCCACCAATGCTTTCATGGAAAATGCTTTTTCTGTAGAAGCCTGGGGAGGAGCTACCTACGATACAGCATATCGCTTTTTAAAGGAATCTCCCTGGAAAAGACTTGAGATTCTAAGGGAGAGAATGCCTAATACTCTTATTCAGATGCTTCTTAGAGCCTCCAACGCTGTAGGGTATAGCAATTATCCTGATAACGTAGTAAAAGAGTTTATAAGAATCTCTGCCAATAAAGGTATTGATATTTTTAGAATATTTGATAGTCTGAACTGGTTAGAAAATATGAAACTTCCCGTAGAAGAGGCGCTTAAAACAGGAAAAATAGTGGAGGGTGCTATCTGCTATACCGGTGACATAACAAATCCAAAGGAAGTAAAGTATACTCTGGATTATTATGTGAAAAAGGCCATAGAGCTTGAAAAAATGGGGTGTCATATTCTTGCTATTAAGGATATGGCAGGCCTATTAAAGCCTTATGCTGCTAAGGAGCTGGTAGCTGCACTAAAGAGTGAACTAACTATTCCTGTTCATCTTCATACTCATGATTCTACAGGAAATGGAGTAGCCACTGTTCTTATGGCAGCAGAGGCTGGGGTGGATATAGTTGACCTGGCTATCGAATCTATGAGCTCCTTTACCAGCCAGCCTTCTATGAACTCTGTGGTAGAGGCGTTAAAGGGAACTAAAAGAGATACTGGACTTAAGCCTTCGGAGCTTAATGAACTCAGTTCCTATTATAGCAGGGTAAGAAAAGTGTACCATAGCTTTGAGAGTGAGATGAATTCTCCTTATTCAGATATTTACAGATATGAAATACCAGGAGGTCAGTATTCTAATCTTCTTGCACAGGTTAAAGGGATGGGAGCAGAGGACAACTTCCAGGAGATTAAGGAGCTATACAAGGATGCCAACGATCTCCTAGGAAATATAGTTAAGGTGACACCTACCTCTAAGGTTGTAGGAGATTTAGCAATATTTATGCTGAAGAATGGATTAACAAAAGAAAATATACTTGAAAAGGGAAAGGATATTTCTTATCCTGCATCGGTAGTGGAATATTTCAAAGGTCTAATAGGTCAGCCAGAGGGAGGCTTCCCAGAAGAGCTCCAGAGAATTGTTTTAAAAGGGGAAAAACCAATAAAGGTCCGTCCAGGTTCTCTTCTGCCAGATACTGATTTTAGAGAAATAGAGCAGCTTTTAAAAGAAAAATATTATATGCCTGCTATGGAAAATAAAGAGGTTATGGAGCAAAAGATAATCAGCTATGCTCTATATCCCAAGGTT
>JAEXSY010000292.1 GCA_023440105.1 Bacillota bacterium | reverse complement strand
AAGGTAGTTAAAGAGACCTATACCAATGAAAGTGATAATTCCGTTAAGAAGCAGCCAGTAAAGAAGACGGATAAGGCTGGAAGAAATGATCCTTGTCCTTGCGGCAGCGGTAAAAAGTATAAGAATTGCTGTGGTAGAACAGCAGTTTAATATATCTTGATAGATTTGTACTTTAAAGTGCAAATCTATCTTGCTTTATAAATAACTATTTGAGGTGAAGAACATGCTATTAGAAATTGAAAAGATACAAACAAGGCTCAAGGAGATGGAAGCAGTATTGACTGAAATAAGGGGGTCTCTTTGACAAGGACGGACTAAAGAAAAAGCTTTCAGAGCTGGAGCATAAAATGCAGGAGCCTGGCTTCTGGGATAATTCTCAGAAGGCTCTTGAGGTTACTCAGGAAGCTAAAAGGATTAAGGATAAGCTCGATGGCTATCAATCCTTAAAGTCAAGAGTTGAGGACTGTCAGATACTTATTGAGCTAATGGAGGATGAGGAAAATACTCTTTTGGAGCTTAAAAATGAAGTTGCCTCCCTGGATAAGGATATAGATAGCTTTAGAATAGAAAACCTATTATCCGGTGAATATGACAAAAATAATGCCATATTAACTCTTCATGCAGGAGTAGGTGGCACTGATGCTCAGGACTGGACTGAGATGCTTCTAAGATTATACACCAGGTATTGTGAGAGAAAGGGTTATTCTTTGGAGACCCTGGAGCTTCTAACTGCTGATGAAGCAGGAATAAAAGGGGTAACCATAAGGGTTAAGGGAGAATATGCCTATGGCTATTTAAAATGTGAAAAAGGAATCCACAGGCTAGTGAGGATATCCCCCTTTAATGCCAATGGAAAAAGACAGACTTCCTTTGCTTCTGTAGAAGTTATGCCTGAGCTAACAGAGAGTCAGGATATTGAGATAAATCCTTCCGACCTAAAGATTGATACCTTTAGAGCTGGTGGTGCGGGTGGTCAGCATGTTAACAAAACAGAATCGGCCATAAGAATAACCCACCTTCCTACGGGGATAGTTGTTCAGTGCCAGAGTGAAAGAAGTCAGTTCAACAATAAGGATACAGCTATGTCCATGCTAAAGGCTAAGCTAACAGAGCTCAAGGAAAGAGCCCACAAGGAGAAGATTGAAGACCTTGCGGGAGACCTTAAGGACATGGGCTGGGGAAGCCAGATAAGATCCTATGTATTCCATCCCTACACCCTAGTTAAGGACCACAGAACCGGGGCTGAATCAGGGAACCTTGATGCGGTTATGAATGGAGAAATTGATATTTTTATCAGTGAATATTTAAAACAGATCAGCAAGGGTACTCTGCAGGAGTAATAATAGATAGTACTCATAACTGTATATGATTATAGGAGCGAAAGCATAGGATGCTTTCGCTTTTTCTGTATATAATTAAATTTATATTAGGTTCTTCTATTTATATAAATAACAGAAAGAGCTATGGTTGCAATCATAGAAAAAATAAGTCCGGGTAGATTATATAGAATGAATAGATTTTCACGGTAGTTTTTTTCTATTAGCTCCCCTGAAACAGTTTTAAAGGCTTCTTTAATTGATTCTTCACTAATATAGGAAACAGTATCCTCTGGAGTATGAATTCTATCCATATCCTCATGGATTAAGGTTACGGCGCTAATTCCGAGCTTCCTAAAATATTCATGATCGCTGGAATCTTCAAAGAGGAGCTTAAAGTCGATGTTGCGTTTTTCAAGACTACTAATTAGTGAAGCCACTTGCTTTGTTGAGGAGTTATCATCCTTACCTCCCATTATTGTTAAGTCTAGGTCCTTATAGCTGCCAATCATATCAAAGTTATATACGGAGCCTTCCTTAATTTGTTCAAAATATCCTTCAGCAAAGGCTTTAGAGCCCAGACAGCCGAATTCCTCAGCATTAAAGGCTGCAAATACCATGGGACCATCGCTTATACCCAAGTTCTTAAAGTAGCGAGCGAGCTCAAGAACAAAGGCTGTCCCGGAGGCATTATCCAGGGCGCCTGGATAAAGAGTGCCGGAATAATCTTTTCCTAAATGGTCAAAATGAGAGGATATTATTAAAGGAGGACTGTCCTTTTTTATTCCAGGAAGAAGGCTGTGAATGTTATCTACACTTGTCTCCTTTACCTCATAGGGCACCTTTAAGTGAATGGTGTAGCCTTCTTTTAGCTCTAATAGAAGTTCTTCATAGCAGCTATCACTTATAGAGATATATAAGCTGTAGGGAGAATCAGAAATATAGGAGCTTCTAAAGGAAAAATCCTCTGTTGCTGTAGTGGCTAACAAAATTGTATGGTTATCTTCTTTAATTTGTATATATTTATCTGAATAGCTTGCATCAGCCTTGTCAAAATAAACCTCCACGGCATCAAAGTTTAATAGGTCTTCTTTATAATCTACTCCATACTCATATACCTTGGATATTCCTTGAGGACTCACTGATTCTAAAACTGGTGTTTCTGATGTAATACTCGGATATTTTACTGTAAAGCTTTGATAATAGCTTCCGGAAAAGGGGAGAAGATCTAAACTTTTAAAAGTACCCTGTATATAATCTCCTGCAATTTTATTTTCAAAGGTTCCTGTGAGTCTACCCTCTAAATTATCAGAGGATAGAAATTCTATATGCTCCATTACTTTCCTTGTATCAAAAGAATTCAATTTTATATGATATATGTAGAAGAAGCAAAAGGATACTAAAAAAACAATTATAAAAAACTGTGTAAATTTTCTTCCTATATAGTTAATCATAACTAAGCTCACCTTCATAGTAATTATTTTTATATAAATATCTATGTTATTAAGCCTTTCTTTATTACTGGCTTGTTTTGTAAGGACGTTGTAAATGAAATATAAAAACTGTTATAATTATTGATGTATCGGAAGGATGGTGTACAGATGAATAATATCGAAAGATTATTATCAGAAGAATTAAATATTAGCTTAAGTCAAGTGAAAAGTGTTATAGAGCTCCTGGATGAGGGGAATACAGTACCTTTTATAGCAAGATATAGAAAGGAAAAGACTGGAGGGCTCTCTGATGAAGTCCTTAGAAGGCTCAGTGAGCGTTTAGAGTATTTAAGAAATTTAAATCAGAGAAGAGAAGATGTAGAAAGGCTCATAGAAGAGCAGGGTAAGCTGACAGAGGAGGTAAGAGAAAAGCTTGTAAAGGCCACAACGCTTACAGAAATAGAGGATATATATAGACCCTTTAAGCCTAAGAAGAGAACCAGGGCTACTATAGCTCAGGAAAAGGGCCTTAAGCCGCTGGCAGAGCTTATATTCAGTGGAAGCCTTAAGGGAAGCCTAGAGGATAAGGCAGGGGAGTTTTTAAATGAAGAAAAAGGCGTTGCTTCCATAGAGGAAGCCTTAGCTGGTGCTCAGGATATAATTAGTGAGATGATATCTGATGATGCTGAAATCAGAAAATGGATTAGAGAATTTATCAAAAGAGAGGGATATATTGAAACCAAGGCTTCAATAGAAGAAAGCAGCCCTTATGAAATGTATTATGATTATAAGGAGCCAGTAAAAGC
>JAEXSY010000219.1 GCA_023440105.1 Bacillota bacterium | reverse complement strand
TGGTTATAATATGCTGGCATGGCTCAACGGTAGAGCAGCTGACTTGTAATCAGCAGGTTGTAGGTTCGATTCCTATTGCCAGCTCCAAGGTAAGGAGGAGTTCCCGAGTGGCCAAAGGGGGCAGACTGTAAATCTGTTGCAAGTTGCTTCAGTGGTTCGAATCCACTCTCCTCCACCAAATGAGACATCAATTTCGATGTCTTTTGCTTTTAAAACTTAATAAAATGCTCTTATCAAGAGAGGTGGAGGGAAAGGGCCCTATGAAACCCGGCAACCGGTGCACAAGCACTAAGGTGCCAATTCCTGCAGCAATAGCTGCGAGATAAGAGGAGCTGCATATTAAGCCTCTTCTTTGAAGAGGCTTTTTATTATATTTAAGATAGTTAAGGCTTTTATATTACTATAAAGGAGTGTGAAAATGTCTTTATCTAGTGATAAAGACTAATAAGATGAAAAGACTATTTACTTCAGAGTCAGTTACAGAGGGACATCCAGATAAAATTTGCGATCAGATATCTGATGCAGTTCTGGATGCAATATTAGAGCAGGACCCAAAAGCTAGAGTAGCCTGCGAGACAGCAGTTACTACTGGTATGGTATTAGTTATGGGAGAGATTACTACTAGCTGTTATGTAGATATACCTAGGCTGGTTAGAGAAACAGTAAGAGAGATTGGCTATGATAGAGCAAAATATGGCTTTGATTGTGATACCTGTTCAGTTATTACATCAATAGATGAGCAGTCTGGTGATATTGCAATGGGAGTAGATGAAGCACTGGAATCTAGAGAGGGAGAAATAGAAAAAGCTGATGCGATTGGAGCTGGAGATCAGGGGATGATGTTTGGCTTTGCTACTAATGAAACCTCAGAATTTATGCCTCTTCCTATTGCTATGGCTCATAGACTTTCAAGAAGGCTTGCAGAGGTAAGAAAAAACGGAACTTTAGATTATCTAAGACCTGATGGAAAAACTCAGGTTACTGTTGAATATGATGATAATAAGCCTGTAAGAATTGATACTATAGTAATTTCTACTCAGCATGGTCCTGATGTTTCTCAGGAGGAGCTAAAAAAGGATATAATGGATAAGGTTATTAATTCTGTTGTTCCTTCAGAGCTCATAGATGATGATACAAAGTATTATATTAATCCAACAGGAAGATTTGTTATCGGAGGACCACAAGGGGATTCTGGTCTCACAGGTAGAAAGATAATAGTTGATACATATGGCGGCTATGGAAGACATGGTGGCGGTGCATTTTCAGGTAAGGATCCTACTAAGGTAGATAGATCCGGTGCTTATGCTGCACGATGGGTTGCTAAAAATCTAGTAGCAGCAGGAGTGGCAGACAAATTAGAAATAGAAATAGCATACGCAATAGGAGTTGCTAAACCTGTATCTATTGAGGTGGATACCTTTGGAACAGGGAAAATATCTGAGGATAAAATAATAGAAATTATAGAAAAGGTCTTTGACCTGCGTCCTGCAGCAATTATCAGAGAATTAGATTTAAGAAGGCCTATTTTTAAGCAGACAGCTGCTTATGGTCATTTCGGTAGAACTGATTTAAATCTGCCTTGGGAGCAATTAAATAAAGTAGAAGAGATCAAAAGTTATCTTTAATTGATAAACAGCAGCCATATGGCTGCTGTTTTATTAAGTGTCGCTTTTATCAGCTCTTTATTTGTTAAATATTTCTTTGCCTCCAATGATAACTCTTTTAATGTTGATATCTTCATCAAATAGTATTAAGTCGGCATCATAGCCTTCTTCTATCTTACCTTTTCTATCCTCTACACTACAATGGCGTGCTGCATTGTATGTAGCCATTTTTACTATTTCATGAAGCTCATAGGAGGTATTGTCTTTTACATTTTTCACAGCCTTATCTAAGGTAAGTATTGATCCAGCCAGGGAACCATTTATAAGTCTTGCAGCACCATTTTTAACAATAACTTTCTGACCACCGAGGGAGTACTCTCCTTCAGGCATAGAACAAGCCATCATAGCATCGGATACTAATAGTACCTTATCAAGAGTCTTCTGTTTATAGGCCACCCTTAGAGATGGATAGGATATGTGTATTCCGTCTGAAATAGTTTCTGTTGTAATATTGCTATCAAAAATCGCTCCAACTACTCCTGGATCTCTGTGATGAAGAGGAGTCATGGCATTATAGAGATGGGTTGCATGACATACTCCACATTTTATGCCTTCCATAGCTTCATCATAGGTTGCTTGAGTATGTCCCATAGAAGCTTTTATTCCTTTATCCTTTAAGTATTTTATAAGCTCCTTGGCTCCTGGAACCTCAGGAGCGAGAGTGACGCTTACCACTGCATCCTCATGGTCTCCAGCCATGTATTTAAAAGCTTCTATAGAAGGAGCTGCCAAATACTTAGGATTCTGAGCTCCAATCATATTTCCATTTATAAAAGGTCCTTCCATATGAGCTCCCAAAACGTTAGCTCCATCTGTACCTACTGACTTGGCTTTGGCTATAGCTTCTATAGCCTTTTTTACCTCATCCTTATCTACTGTCATGGTAGTAGGAGTAAAGGAAGTGGTTCCATGCTCTGCGATTGATCGCGCTATGGTGTTAATGGCGTCGAGACTTCCTTCCATGGTGTCTCTTCCACCGGCACCATGGATATGGACATCAATAAATCCAGGAGATAAATAAAGGCCTTCAGCATCAATAACAACCTCATCCTCATGAACTTCTGGATTTATTTTGGTAACTTTTCCATTCTCGATTTTTAGGCTTCCTTCTTCAATTTTATCTAAATATATTAATTTAGCATTTTTAATAATCACATGACCACCTCTTTATTGCGTATATTTTTTCAGAATAGAGAATTATTTGTATTATATTTATTATGATATAACTCAGTAAAAATGTAAATAGCTGTGAGTTGTTGTATTACTTAGTTATTTGTGGGATAGTATTGATATATACAGTAATTTATTTGGATAAGAGCAATGTGTTATAATAATGTTAATTTATTCAATTTGCTCTGTTAGGCAATAGGTAATATCTATATTTAGGAGAGAGTTCATGGAAGAAATTAAAGGAATTGTTGAAGACATTATTTATAAAAATGAAGATAATGGCTATACTATCGCAAAGCTTGACGATTCTAAGGATACCATTACCGTTGTAGGATATATACCATATATCTCAGAAGGGAATAATCTAAAGCTTACAGGAGAATGGGTTAACCATCCTCAGTTTGGTGCACAGTTTAAGATCAGCACCTGCGAGGAAATAAGACCAAATACCTTAATAGGAATAGAAAAATATCTATCCTCTGGACTTATTTTGGGGATTGGACCTGTTACAGCAAAAAAGATTGTAAATAAATTTGGAGAAGAAACCTTAAAGGTATTAGATGAGGATATAAATAGATTGAAAGAAATAGAGGGGATAGGAGAGAAAAAGATTGAGGTAATTAAGGAATCTTATCAGAAGCAGCGAGAGGTACAGAATATAATGATATTTCTGCAAAGCTATGGGGTATCAGCAAATCAATGTATGAAAATATACAAAAGATTTGGTGGAGCTTCCATTGATAAGGTGAAAAATAATCCCTATGTTTTAACAGAGGAAATCTCAGGGATAGGATTTATTACTGCAGATAAAATTGCTAAAAATTTAGGTATAGAAATAGATTCCCCCTTCAGAATCCATAGCGGAATAAAATATGCAATTAATGAATTTTGTGCTGAAGGAAATACTTATATGCCTTATGAGAAGCTTTTAGAGGAAGCCTCCAGGCTTCTTACCTTAAAAAAGGAACAGGTGGAGGAAGGTATAATGTCCTGCGCTACTGAGAGTAAGATCATTTTAGAAGTGATAAATGGAGAAAGAGCAGTATTTAATTTGCCCTATTATTATTGTGAGCTGGGAATAACTAAGAATCTATTAAGTCTTGCTTTAGTCAAGTATGATGATATGGATATTGATGTAGATTACGAAATTAAAGCCTTTGAAAAAGAAAATAAAGTTACCTTTGCTCCATCACAAAAGGAAGCGATTAAGGGAGCTATAGAGTGGGGAGTAGAGGTTATTACCGGAGGACCAGGAACAGGTAAGACTACTATTATTAAGGCTATAGTGCATATATTTGAAAAAAGTGCCATGAAGGTAGTAATGGGAGCTCCTACAGGAAGAGCTGCTAAGAGAATGAGTGAATCTACTGGTAGGGAGGCTAAAACAATTCATAGACTATTAGAGATGGGAGTGAGCCAGGATGAGCTTTCTGTTTTTTCTAAGGATGAGGACTCTCCATTAGATTGTGAGGTCATAATTATAGATGAAGCTTCAATGATCGATGTGCTCTTAATGAACAATCTTTTAAAGGCTATAAGACCAGGGACAAGGATAGTTATTGTTGGAGATGTAGACCAATTGCCTTCTGTTGGACCAGGAAATGTATTAAATGACATAATAAATAGTCGCTGCGCACCGGTAGTAAGCCTTAAGGAGATATTCAGGCAATCGAAGGAAAGTCTAATTACTATAAATGCTCACAAAATTAATCAAGGGATAATGCCTATATTAAATGGTAAGGATAAGGATTTCTTCTTTCTTAATGAAGAAAATCCATCTATGATGATGAACACTTTATTAGATTTAGTAGATAGAAGGCTGCCTAAATATAATGAGGGCTGGAATAAGCTGAAGGATATTCAAGTGCTATCCCCAATGAAAAAAGGTGCTTTAGGAGTTACAAATCTCAATATAAGACTCCAGGAAATATTAAATCCCTACAAAGAAAATAAACCTGAAAAGGAATATAGGAACACTATATTTAGGGTAGGGGATAAGGTAATGCAGATTAAAAATAACTACTCCTTAAAATGGACTAGAATATCAGGAACAGGAGATAATGAAGGAGTAGGGGTTTTTAATGGAGACATAGGAGTTATTGAGTACATTGAAGAGGATAAGGGAACTATTTCAGTTATCTTTGATGAAGAGCGAAGAGTTAATTATGAAACCATGTATTTAGATGAACTGGAGCTGGCTTACGCAATCACTATACACAAAAGTCAGGGAAGTGAGTTTCCCGTGGTCATTATACCAGCCTTCATGGGATCACCCTTTCTTATGAATAGGAATCTTCTGTACACAGCAATTACAAGAGCAAGAAGCTTTGTTGTAATAGTTGGTTCGATAAAAGCTTTGAAATTTATGGTTGAGAATAACAGAAGCTACGAGAGATATTCCTCTCTAGAATGGAGGATATCTCAAGTGTTAGATAGTGGGATTGTATCAAATAGTTGATGGAGGTTAATAATTTAAGTATGAGGAATTATGTAGAGATGGATATGCTGGATTATTCAAGTAATGCTATAAATAGCTGGTATAAGAAGGAAGAGATTCCTGTGCTTAATGTAATTGCAACCCCTTATAATACTTCAGTGGTTTTTGGAGAAGTAATAGGTGAGGTCATAAAAAAGAATAAAAAGATACTTTATATTACTAACCAAGAGGAAGAGGATAATCAGCTGATAAAATATATAAAAGCAAGGTTAAATTGCCGCAGCTTTAGCTATATTAGAAAGGGCAAAGAGAAGACTTCTGCTAGCATTATATTCATAAATCATGAAGCTGCAATGGATTATCAGGATGACCTTGAGCTGGTTATTTATGATAACCTTAATGGGTATTCTCCTTATTCAAGGATAGAAATACAGATACTTCTTGACCATCTATATAAATATACCAGAAAGATAATAACCTATTCCACCGATAGAATGTTTTTAAATTCTCCAGTTTTTGAAGCGCCTACAATAGGAGGAAGCTATCCTATTCGTGAGCCTAGAGTGCTTACTACCAGAATAGATTTGAGTAGAGATATTCCTTATATTATCTATGATTACCTTTCATGGTTTGCAAAGATAAATAGAAAGGTAATAATATATACCCCCAATAAAAGCTCTACCTACAAGGTCTATAATTATTTAGCTTCACTAAAGGATAAGCTTAAGGCTGTAATACATAAGCTGGAGGATGATAGAAAGGATAAGAATATCGAATATCTAATGAAGGCAAAGGATGTTTCATTAATCGTTATTACCAACTGTTATGAGGACAATTATAAGGATATGAGGGATATAGATGTAATAGTCTTTAATGCAGATCATAGAATCTTCGATAATAAAAAGATTCTTTTCTTCTGTGGGAAGGTTGGTCTTTATAATAAAAGCGGACAGGGAGAGGTTATTCTATTGGCCAATGAAACCACAGAAGAAATGGAAGCTGCTAAGAATATTACTAGGAGGTTTAATAAGGTTGCATGGGAAAGAGGCTTTTTCAGCTGTTAAGGGATGCACTTAATTATTTCAGTGAGGTTATATTTCCTTTTGAGGAGGAGTGCATATGCTGTGAGGAATATAGTGAAGAGCTGTTATGTAGAAGCTGCAGAGGAAGGATAAAGAAGCTATCTCACAGCTATCCTATAAAAAAGGAAGGAGCTGTCCTTAGAGCATATAGTATAGCTTACTATTCTGATTCAATGAAAAAAATTATACTATCCTATAAATATAAGAATAACTTTCGTGCTTTAGAGGTGTTTGAAGAGCTAGCCGTAGATTTCATTAAGTCAAAAGGTCTTACTTTTGATCTAATAACCTATGTACCCTTAAGTATAAAGGCCTACAAAAAAAGAGGCTTTAATCAGAGCAGGCTATTAGCAGAAAGGATAGCGGCATCCTTTAGTAAGGAATGCAGGGAGTTATTAAAAAAGGTAGGGAATAATCCAGAACAAAAGAAGCTATCCTTAGAGGATAGATGGGAAAATCTCAAAGGAGCATACATTCTTAAGAACCCTGATTCCTATTTTGGTGGAAGAATTCTTCTTATAGATGATGTCATTACCTCTGGGGCTACAGCTTATTATTGCGCAAGGGAGCTCAAAAAGATAACGGATAAGGAAATAGTAATTCTATCTCTTGCCAAAGGCAATTTTTAAGTTTTTAATTATTAGCCATTGAATAAAGAATCGGTATAAAGTATAATGTTAATGCTAGGGCTGTGGTTGAAAGTCGATGCCAGTCGCAGGCAAAACG
>JAEXSY010000190.1 GCA_023440105.1 Bacillota bacterium | reverse complement strand
CACAAAGGGTCTGCTAATTGATGGTCTGGATTCCATTTACTGAGGAGAACCAGGGCTGCTGCTAGGGTTTCCTTTAGAGGTGCCTCACCAGCTTTTTCTCTATAGCCTCTTTTATGAAGTCCAGGGCCGCTGGTATCAATAGTAAGTGTAGCCACATCCTTTAAAATCCCTATTTCTATCTTGTATTCTGCGCCAGTCTCCGGGAATAAATCTCTTCTATACTTTCTTTTCATTGCATCCACCACAGCCTTTTTAACTATGGACTGACAGTCAGGGACGCTAAAAAGCTTTGACTTGACAGACTTACCGGTAACATGCATATAGCCTGTAATAGGAATAATATCTCCCCACTCCACAGCTAGGGTTCCTTGATATAGTTCTTCAAAGGACTCAGCCTTAAATTCTGCCATTCTAATAAGTATCCTATCAGCAGTTCTAAGCCAGATATTGCAGGTAACAATATCCATCTCATCCCCTTCAAAGATTACCCTTCCATTTTCTATTGTTAAATCCTCATATCCTAATTCCTTTAATTCCTGTGCAACCACCTTTTCAAGGCCGAAGGTTGCCGTGGCTATAATCGTAAAATCCATATTTTATCTCCTTAATTTTCTTTTATCTCAAGTTTCTTTAAGTATATTATATATTATTTTATACTATTTCAGTCAAAATTAAATAAAGCATTTAGAAATATTAAATAATTGCCTTTAATCCTTCTCTTCTGCCCTTTCACAGAAGTACGTACAAGCAAGTACTATGATTCCTCCTAATATCTGAGTAAAATTCATCCCTTCCTTTAGGAATATAGCCGCAAATATTACTGCTGAAATAGGATCAATAAAGCTTAAAATAGCAGCAGACTGGGCTTTAAGTTCCTTTAAGGAGGAGAAATACAGGAGATAGCTTACACCCGTATGTATTATTCCTACAGTAATTACAAGGATCCATTGTTCAATACCCATGGAGCTTATTATATCTTTCATATACTCTATATTATTTATATATTCAAAAGCTACAAAAGGTATGAGTACTAAAGCCGAGGTCACCAGCTGTACGAAGGTTTTATAAAAATCAGAAACCCCTACGATGAACTTATTAAAGATCACAACAGCAGCATAGAGAGCTGCAGCAGCGATTCCAAAGGCTATTCCCTTCACATTTACTAAAACCTCACCCTCAGGAATGCCTCCAATATCCACCACTAGGACAAGCCCTATCATTGCCCCAAGTATATAAAAAAGCTTCCTCTTATCCAGCCTTTCCTTAAATACAATGGGAGCTAAAAGAAATATGAAGAATGGTGCAAAATAATAGGACATGGTTGCCTTACCAATGGTTGTATATTTATAAGCCTCAAAAAGTAATACCCAGTTAAAACCAAGGCATATTCCCGATGCCAATAAAGGCAGGCTTAATCTATCATTAGTTTGTCTATCTTTCTTCCTTATAATTAACAATACCCATCCTATGAAAAAAGAGGCTATAGCAGCTCGTAGAAAGGCAAGCTCTAAGGATGTTAGTTGTATACTTTTCACAAAAACGCCAATACTGCCAAAGATAAGCATCGCAATTATAATTTTTATTCTGCTCATAAACTATAATCTCCTATAAACTACTGATATTTCTTAATATTATATCAGATAACTTATGGGTACTGGATTATATAAATGCAATAAAAATAATATTTTGAATCCTGAGTTCGCTGTAATTGTTTACTGATAGTTTAAAAATCTCCTTATGGTTACTGTGATATAATTAGATTAATTTTATGGATATTATTTAGATTACTTGCGCCTAGGAGGTTTTTTATGAAAATTGGATTAATTGGTTTAGGTGGAATTGCTCAAAAGGCATATCTTCCTGTATTCTCCTCTAGAGAGAACACTGAATTAGTACTCTGTACTAGGAACCAAAATACCCTTGAGAATTTATCTGCTAAATATAGAATTAAAGAATATACCACATCAATTGACGAGCTTATAGGGAGTGGTATTGAAGCTGCCTTTGTACATACCGCAACAGAGGCTCATAAGGAAATTACTGAAAAGCTTTTAAACAGTGGCGTCCATGTATATGTGGATAAGCCTCTTTCCTATTCTCTATATGAAGCTCAGACCCTGGCGGAACTCTCTAAAAGAGTTAATAAGACTCTTATGGTGGGTTTTAATAGGCGATTTGCTCCTATGTTCAGAAGTCTTAAATATGAAACTCCTGCTGATGTCATAGTCATAGAAAAGAACAGAATCTACGAGCCAGGAGAAGCCCGTCATTTTATCTTCGATGATTTTATACACGTAGTTGACACTCTTCGCTTCCTCATGGGGGACAACCATAAGGATATGAGAGTAAATGGACTGATTAAAGAGGATAAGCTTCATAATGTTGTGTTGACCCTGACCAATGACCATACCACAGCCATTGGTATCATGAACAGAGATTCAGGCATAACAGAAGAAACGGTAGAATACATGACTGGCGGTAAGAAGCTTAGAGTAGAAAACCTTACTCATACTAAGGTATACTCCGATGATAAAGAAAGCCATAAATACTTTAAGGATTGGGATCCTGTTCTTTATAGAAGAGGCTTCTATCAGGTAATAGATGAATTTATCACCAGCATAGAAGAAGGACGAGAGCCCTCTATTTCTATAGAGGATTCCTTGATTACTCATGAAATATGTGAAGAGATAGTGAGAAAACTCTTATAGAAAAGCGGTACTTAGGTGGGCCTAAGTACCGCTTATATTTTTTATCCTCCTATATGCTCCCAATTTTTTAAGGCTTCTTCAATCTCTGATAGGCTTCCACCCTTATCCTCAGCATAAATAAATGCCTTTAATCTTGCCAGCTCCCTAGATATCTCGTCAATCCTGTCCCTTTCCTCACTTATCTGCAACCATTTTGATTTTTTGGTAAATATCTTTTCAACCTCTTCAGCCTTTTTATAAGCTTCCTCCCAGTTGTCTTCTTTAATCATTTTATTAAGGGTCTTAATATTTTTTGAGAAATCCAGGGACGGTCCTCCTATATGCTT
>JAEXSY010000129.1 GCA_023440105.1 Bacillota bacterium | reverse complement strand
ATGCTTAAGGTGATAGAGGAGGATGGTGCAATATTCTCAGGAGGTGAGTCCCAGAAGCTTTCCATTGCAAGAGCTCTTTATAAGAGAGGAAACATGGTGATAATGGATGAGCCAACCTCTGCCTTAGATGCCCTGGCAGAAGCGGAGATATATTCAGAGTTTAACGAGCTCACAGAAGGAAAAACCTCCATATATATATCCCACCGCCTTGCCTCTACTAAGTTTTGTGATGTCATAGCCCTTATAGATGGAGATGGCCTCAGAGAATATGGTACCCATGAGGAGCTCATGGAAAAGGGTGAAGTATATTATGATATGTTTATGACGCAGGGGAAGTATTATCGTGAAGGTCAGGAGGAGTGCTCAGCATGAAGATAAGAAAAAAGCTAATTTTAGTTTCTAAAATCATATGGGATATATGCCCCTCCTACATTTTTTTATTGCTCCTTAACAGTATTTCCTACGGAGGTCAGATAATTTGCAATGTAATATTCCCTAAATTTATTATAGATGAGCTTATGGGAGGAAGAGATGGTGATAGACTTATCCTCTTTGGTAGCCTCATTGTAGTATCTAATGTATTTTGGTACTTTCTTGGGAAGACCTCTAAAAGGCTTTTAGATGTAAGGGGACAATTAGTACAAATGTCCTTAGATAGAGTATTGGCAGAGAAAATAATGCACATTGAATATAGTCATTTAGAGGACCCTTATTATCTTGATCTTAAGGAAAGAGCAAGATTTGCCATGACCAATCAAAGTGCTGTCTCTAATCTCATTCAGAGCATCACAGAAATATTGAGACAGGGGGTAACCCTTATTGGTCTTGTAGTTATTATGCTTCAGCTTTCCTGGCTTCTTGTGGTAGTACTTCTTATTACCATAGCCTTAATGCTTTTTATACAGGCTAGGTTTGCCAAATATCAGCAGAAGTTCTTTCAGGATCTCATTCCTGTTAACAGAAAATATGGTTATTACGTAGGTCTCTGTTTTAATCCTTTAGGTCAGAAGGATGTTCGGCTCTATAACATGGGTGATATGATAGGAGATAAAATTATTGAATTTGATAAGGAGCTAGTGGCTTGGTTCACTGAATACCGACATAAATCAGCCATTTATATGGGGCTTTATCAGGTGATAAATGTATTTCAGGTAGTGCTAGCTTATGGCTATGTGGGTATACGCTGCATTGTGGATTTTGGAGGAGGACTGATTTCCATTGGTAGTCTTACCATGTATGTTAATTCTGCCATAAACTTTTCCCTTGCGATTTTTGAGATGGGAACAAATGTTGTTACAATCAACCAAATGCTCAGCTATCTAGAGCCCTTCCTAGAGCTCATGGAGCTTCCTGAAGAGAAGGAAATCGCCGGAAGTGAAATTCTGAAGGAGATAAGCTCCATACGCTTTGAAAATGTCACCTTCTCTTATCCTAAGACTGATAAGAAGGTGTTAGAGGACATATCCTTTGAGATTAAAAAGGGTGAGAAGATAAGCATCGTTGGCTTAAATGGTGCAGGAAAGTCCACCATTGTTAAGCTCATCTGCCGTTTATATAAGCCAGATAGCGGGAAGATTTATATAAATGATAGGGATATATACGATTATGAATATGATAGCTATAACAACAGCATGTCAGCAGTTTTTCAGGACTTTAAGCTCTTTAATTTCTCCATTGAGGAGAATATAACCTGCAGAGCTGCTCTTAAAGACAAATCCCTTGTGGAAAAAATCATTGATGAGGTGGGGATGACGGAGAAGATAAAGAATCTGCCTAAGGGACTGCAGTCCTTGTTTGGCAAGGCCTATGACAGTGAAGGCATAGAGATGAGCGGAGGGCAGAGTCAAAAGATAGCCATAGCAAGAGCTCTTTATAAAAATGGCTCCTTAATAATCCTTGATGAGCCCACCAGCGCCTTAGACCCCATAGCAGAGGCAGAAATTTATGAGAGCTTCAACAAGCTAGTGGGAGAGAAAACGGCTATTTATATTTCCCATCGTATGTCCAGCAGTGTCTTCTGCGATAAGATACTGGTGATTAATAAGGGGAGGATTGAAGACTTCGATAGTCATGAAAACCTCATGAGGAAGACAGAGTCCACCTATCAGAAGCTTTTTAAGTCTCAAGCGATTAACTATAGTTTATAAAATATATAACATACCAGCCATATCCAAATTATGGCTGGTATATTTATTGCCCTTTTGACTGAAAATAATCAAAGAACAAGAGAAGGCGTATTGAGGTTGACATGAGAAATACTATTGTTTGGAGATTTATAGCTAGGATAACCATAGGAACCGCCCTTGCCATATGGCTTTGTGGCTGGCTGGATAGGCTTCTTAACACAGCTCCCTGGCTTATGCTCTCCGCTTTACTTTATGTTATTATCGGAAGCTTATATCTATTAGTAAAGGAGGCCATGGGAAAGGATGAATAAATCACTTTACACATCCATAGTCATAAGATCGTTGATAGTCACTGGGGCTTTTTATGTAATAGCCTATATACTCACCAGAAATAATTATATTGCTTTAGGCTTTGTGATAGGAGGGGTTACCCGCCTTGCAGGCTTTATATCCATAGCTGTATCCTCGGAATACATGTCTGAAAGCACTAGACCAGGAGCTATAGCAGCAGTGCTTTATATCATAAGGCTTGTTTTTTATGGCTTTGTGGTATCCAGGTCTATTATCAAGGGTATCAATGTAATATCACTGTTAGTAGGCTTTATAATTCTTAACTTTATCATCTATGG
>JAEXSY010000127.1 GCA_023440105.1 Bacillota bacterium | reverse complement strand
GGAATGGTTCTTCAGGATACCTGGCTTTATAATGGCACCATCATGGATAATATAAGATATGGTAATCTAAATGCTTCAGAAGCAGAAGTAAGGGCAGCAGCTAAAGCAGCTCAGGTAGATCACTTTGTAGCAACCCTTCCTGGAGGCTACAGCATGGTTCTTAATGAGGACGCCAGCAATGTATCCCAGGGGCAGAAGCAGCTCTTAACTATAGCAAGAGCCTTTCTAAAGGACCCTAAGATACTGATTCTTGACGAAGCAACCAGCTCCGTAGATACTCGTACAGAGGTTCTCATACAGAGAGCAATGGATAATCTTATGAAGGGCAGAACAAGCTTCGTTATAGCACACAGACTTTCTACCATAAAGAATGCTGATTTAATTCTCTGCATGAATGATGGAGATATAGTAGAGCAGGGAACCCATCAGGAGCTTCTAAAGCTCAATGGCTTCTATGCTAAGCTCTATAACAGTCAGTTTGAAAAAACATCTGCTTAATTAAATTACATAGACTATCAAGGAACCATACTATTCTCCTGATAGTCTATGTTCTCTTTTAAGTTAAAAGTAATTAATTGTTCTTACTTGATAATTTATGGCTATTTAGAATAGAGAAGTTAGCCTTTGTATATATATTAATATAAGTGCTTTTTATTAATATTAATGTTAATATATTCCTAGAGGAGTGTTGATGATTTAAGAGGCTTGCTATAATAGTATAGCTTTTTAGATTTTATTAAATTACTTTTCAATATATGAAGAGATAATAAGCTTATTGTAAGTATAAGCTTTTGTAAGTTATAATAATTATTAGACTATTTTTTAAATATAGCTATATTAAAGCCTATGGAGGTATTATCCCTGAACTATATGAATAGACTTCTTAAGGTAATTAGAGATAAAATATAAATTAACCTTTTAGTAATAGGTGTTTTAGGAGGATTAGTATGAGTAAAAAAATGCTTCTAATAATGAACCCTTTTTCAGGAAAGATGCAATGTAGAAATTATTTATTTGACATGGTAGATATTTTTAGTAAGGATGACTATGAGGTAACGGTATATCCAACTAAGAAGAGATTTGATGCTACGGAGCTAACGATAAAAAAAGGGAATGAGTATGATTTAATTGCCTGCTGTGGAGGAGATGGAACCCTAAACGAGGTAATAACAGGAGCTATGTCTATAGAGAATGCTCCACCTATCGGTTATATTCCCTCTGGAACTACCAATGACTTAGCCACAAGTCTTAAGATGCCTAAAAATATGGTGGATGCTGCCTTGAATGTGGTTCAAGGTGTTCCATTTTTATATGATATCGGAACCTTTAACAATCAATATTTTGCATATATAGCTGCCTTTGGAGCTTTCACGGAGGTATCCTATCAGACCTCTCAGCAAGTGAAGAACTCCCTTGGACATCTTGCTTATATATTGGAAGGGATAAGAAGGCTCACAGAAATAAAAGCCTATCACCTCATAATAGAACATGATGGGGGAACGGTAGAAGGAGACTATATCTTTGGCTCTATAACTAACTCCACCTCTGTAGCTGGACTACTTACCTTAGACAAGGAAAAAGTAAGGTTAAATGATGGACTATTTGAATTGCTGCTCATTAAGAGCCCCAAAAATATAATTGAGTTAAATGGAATCATTACAGGACTTTTAACTCAAAATTATGATCATAACTATATATCCTTATTCCACAGCTCCAAGGTTAAGATCTATTCTGAGGTAGAAATCCCCTGGACTCTTGATGGAGAAAACGGTGGAAGACATACTAATGTGGACATAGTAAATAATCCTAGAAGCGTTACCCTCATGGTAAGCGAAGAAGTAGCAGAAGGATAAGAATATACAACATAGCTATGATTATTTATGGATTTTAATCACTATTTAAAAGGCAATTATAAGATTAATAAAGATACAGCTTCTCTTAAGGGGTGCACTATAAAGCTAATGAGTATTTCTAGCTCTTTAATTATATATTGTACTTCATTGAGGAAGCTGTTTTTTTCTAAATCACCTATATAATACAAGCCTTTGCTGTTTTTTTGAAACTGCCTATCATAATATAATTCCGTGTAATATAATGAATTATAGGAATAATTCATATGGAGTAAAGGAGAGGTTAATGATGTTTGATAGTGGCTTTGGAGGAGGTCCAGAAGATTTCATGTTTTCAGCTATACCTGCTTTTATGGTGATTTTCTTTATAATATTTTTTGGAATAATAATATTTTCAGTGGTAAAAGGAATTATGCAGTGGAACACAAACAATAATTCTCCTTTAGCCACTGCAGAGGTTAAGGTAACCTCAAAAAGAGGAGAGGTAACCCATCATCATCATGGTAATGATGTGGGAGCTCATCATACCACCAGTACTTATTACTATGTAACCTTTGAGCTAACCTCTGGTGAAAGAATCGAGCTTGAGGTAAACGGAAAAGAGTACGGAATGATATCAGAAGGAGATAGAGGAATACTAACATATCAAGGGACAAGATATAAGGGCTTTCAGAGACATATTTAAGAAAGATAATGCAAGGGGTTGTGGCTTTAACGATTAAAAAATCGTTGGCTATAAGCCCCTTTTTCACAGATTTTTATTATCAAAAATAATCACTTTTAGTAGCTTAATATTTTAAAAAAATATACTGAATAATTTTAATAAAAATATACTGAATATGTTGACCTCTTTGTAAAAGGAGCATATAATGAAATTAACATATGAGTGATTGCTCATATGAACATATGAAAATCTTTATGCGAATATAAAAAAGTAATGAAATATTTGGTAAATAATGGTAATATTAAAAGATGCGGGAGTGATTGTATGATTAATATTGAAGATAAAAATATGGATATATGTAAATCTACTG
>JAEXSY010000066.1 GCA_023440105.1 Bacillota bacterium | reverse complement strand
ATCATCAACAGAGTCTGTAGCTGTGAAGCAGGCCTTAAAAATCATTGAAGGCTTAACTAAGGATGTAAAAGCTGGAGAAATATATCTTGGTAAGGTTACAAAGATTGCTACCTTTGGTTGTTTTGTTGAAATACTTCCAAATAAAGAAGGTTTAGTTCATATTTCAAAATTAGATGTAACCAGAGTTAATAAGGTTGAAGACGTTGTTTCTGTAGGCGATGAAATCCTTGTTAAAGTTACTGAAATAGATAATCAGGGCAGAATCAATCTCTCTAGAAAAGATGCTATAAAGGAATCAGAACAAAATAAAGAATCAGAAGAATAAAGAATAGAAGGGCTTTACGCCTTTTTATTTTTTTATATTAAAATTATAATAGTAAATACTAATATAGAAATTAAAATTATCCTGAGATATGCAAGGAGACCAATATGCTGAAAACACATAAACTATCAAATAATTTGAGAATTGTTGCGGAAAAGGCCGAATCAGTTAAGTCCTTTACCTTAGGAATATGGATAAAAGCAGGATCTAGAAATGAAACCCCAAATAATAATGGAATTTCACATTTCATCGAACATATGCTTTTTAAAGGGACAACAAATAGAACTGCTTTAGAACTGGCAGAATCTATTGAAAATGTCGGAGGACAAATAAATGCTTTTACAGGAAAAGAAGCAACCTGTTATTATATAAAGGCGTTAGATGAACACCTCCCTCTTGCCTTTGATATATTATCGGATATGCTATTTAACAGCACCTTTTCTATAGATGACATTGACAAGGAGAAAGGTGTAGTCCTAGAGGAGATAAATATGTGTTTAGACTCCCCAGAAGACACACTAAACGATCTTCATACATATGCCACATGGAAGGATGATAGTTTATCATTACCGATACTTGGCAGCAAGAAGACTGTTTCATCATTTACTAGAGACGCAATAGTTGAATATATTGATAGCAACTATACTCCTGAAAGAGCCGTGATTTCTATTAGTGGTAGTTTCAATGAAGATGAGCTATTGTCTCTAGCAAATACTTATTTCGGTAAGTGGAAGTCAGCTTCAAATAACATTACAGTAACCTATAGTAACCCTGTAATTCATCAAGATTTCCTCCATAAAGAAACTGAAATTGAACAACTGCATATAAGTCTTGGACTTAAGGGATACCCCTTAGGCAATGAACTTGGCTATACCTTAACTTTACTAGGCAATATTTTAGGTGGAGGATCCTCTTCAATATTATTTCAAAAGTTAAGAGAAGAGCTAGGGCTTTGTTATTCTGTATATACTTATACCACTGCTTATAATAATGCAGGGACATTAAATATATACGCCGGACTATTACCAAAGGCTACAGCAACAGCTGTGGAAGTTATAAAAGATGAATTACTAAAGCTTTCGGAAGAGGGAATCACTCCGGAGCTCTTAGAAATTACGAAGAACAAGCTTAAAGGAAGCTATATATTAGGCTTAGAAAGCACCAGTAGCAGAATGTTTGCTAACGGTAGAAATCTATTGTTCATGGATAAAACTTACTCTCAGCAGGATATAATCGATAAAATAGATAACATTACAATGGAAAAAGTAAATAAAGTTATAAAAGAATGTATCACGCCTGGACTGCTTAACGGTGCCTTTGTGGGTAATACTTCAGAAATTAATCAAGCATTAACACTACTTGAAAGCTAATGTTGAGCGTATTTATATTAAAAGTGAAGAAACGAGATATATTTCTCGTTCTTTTTTATTATAATTCTATTTATCAAAAATCAGTTCATAAAGAAAGGTATTAACATTGTATAGGTTTTAGTTTTGTCATATAATGATATTATTATTGTTATCGACCACTTTAGTTTTTTTATAGGTGTCCTGAATAAAATTTTAATAGGTGTCCTGAATAAAATTTTTATAGGTGTTAAGAATATGTTTTTTATAGGTGTCCTGAATAAAATTTTTATAGGTGCATATATTTTAATGATAAATATAAAAGGGAGGCACCTTTATATGGTTGATAATATAAAGTTATATAGTGATATAGAGAGATATGAAATAATTAACATTAATGATGGAGAAAAATATAACTGCTTAGCAAATAATGATATAGTAGTTGATGAAGATGGCTATCTTAAGCTTCTTATTATAAATATAAACAATAGTAAATTCTCCTTATTTAGCAGCAATGAATTTATGGAAATACCCTGGGATTATGTAAAAAAAATTGGTGCACGTACCATAATTCTTGATGCTGAGGAACAAAATATAAAACGAACTAAACCGTAACTTTTTTGCTAGAGGTGATTGGATGGATATTATCGTACAAAAGTTTGGAGGTACCTCCGTAACGACAAAAGAACGTAGAAAGCTTGTAGTAGAAAAAATCAAACAGTCTTTAAATAACAGCTGTATGCCTGTAGTGGTAGTATCTGCTATGGGCAGAAAAGGCGATCCCTACGCTACTGATACATTGTTATCAATGATAAATGAAAATTTTAAGAAGAACAATCCTAAAGCAATGGATTTTCTTATGAGCTGCGGAGAAATGATAAGCACTGTTGTATTGTGTAATGATTTATTTGATGAAGGAATAAGAGCAATGCCTCTTACTGGAGGACAGGCAGGAATAATTACAGATTCAAAATTTAATAATGCATCTGTTAAAGAAGTTAATACCTCTATGCTAATGGAATTATTATCTCAAGGAATTGTACCTGTTGTTTCAGGCTTTCAGGGAGCCACAGAAAAAGGAGAAATCACTACATTAGGTAGAGGAGGAAGTGATACTACAGCTTCCATTTTAGGAGTTGCTTTAAAGGCAAAAGAAATAGATATCTTTACCGATGTTGATGGAATCATGACTGCGGATCCTCGAATAGTTCAAGATGCTGAGGTTATTTCTAAAATGAACTATCTAGAGGTATTCCAATACGCCGATCAGGGTGCTAAGGTAATTCATCCTCGTGCTGTAGACATCGCTAAAAAAGGTGATATTCCTTTAATAATTAAAAATACTTTCAATGAAAGCGATGGTACAATAATAGATAACACGGAACAGGAAATCAATAAAATAATAGCAGGAATAACCTGCACTCAGGATAGAATTCAGGTTATTATTAAAAAGGCAAATAATGAAGATAATCCTATGTACAAAAATCTTCTGAATATCCTTGCTAAAGAAAATATAAGTATTGATTTAATTAATGTATTCCCTTCAGAAAAGATATTTACTATAAGCGCAAGAGATAAAGATAGCCTTTGCAAGGTTCTTGATAATGAAAGGATCCAATACAGCTTAGTAGAAGATTGTAGCAATATAGCGCTAATTGGAACTGGTATGAGAGGTATACCTGGAGTAATGGCTTCAATAGTAGAAGCTCTAAACGAAGAAGAAATAGATATACTTCAAAGTGCAGATTCATATATGACTATATGGTGTCTTGTAAAAACTGAAAATGTTAAAAGAGCAATTAATATTCTCCATAAAAAATTTATGTAGAATAGCATAATTAATCCTCCTAGGCAAACAATAAATGTGTATAGGAGGATTAATTATGGACAAAAATAGCGATGCAATAAAAGAATTCGGAACTACCTATGTAAACAATATGAACGGAAACGATAGTATTCAGGTATTATCTATTATCGGACAAATCGAAGGACATATGAATGTCTCACCACAAACGAAAGCTACTAAATATGAGCATATGATTCCTTCTTTAATATCAATGGAGCAGAATCCAGAAGTACATGGAATATTAATAATCCTTAATACTATCGGTGGAGATATAGAAGCTGGGCTTGCTCTAGCAGAGATGATTTATAGCTTAAGTAAACCAACTGTATCCTTAGTTATTGGTGGAGGTCATTCCATAGGAGTTCCTCTTGCCACAGCTGCTAATTATTCTTTTATATCTCCTTCAGCCACGATGATTTTACATCCCATAAGAATGAATGGATTAGTTATAGGGGTACCTCAAACCTTTGAGTACTTCAATAAGATGCAGGAAAGAATAAATGATTTCATAGTGAGGACTTCAAAAATCGATAAAGAAGCCTTACGAAAACTATTGCTACAGACGGATGAGCTGCTTAATGATATGGGAACTATACTAATTGGTGAGCAGGCTGTAATAAATGGACTAATAGATGAGGTTGGTGGAGTAAAAGAATCTCTAAAAAAACTTAAACAATTAATTGATAAAGGTAAACCATAGCAGCCATCTATGGTTTATTTACTTTACTTAAAGGATATTTTTCTTGAGTGTAGAATTAATAAAGCGGGGTGATATGATGGCAAAGAAAAAAAAGAAAACGTCCACGAAAGATAAAAGTAATATAAGAAAAGAAGTAAATGGAGTTATTATAATAGCTATAGGATTACTGCTAATTTTTAGTTTATTCTTTTCTAATGGTGAATTTATAGGAAATATATCAAAAGCAATTATATTTTCCTCTATTGGTTTTATGGGTTATTTACTTCCTTTTATTTTAATAGTCTATGGGATTGTTATGATATCAGCCCAAGACGGTTTAATTAACGACCGGAAGAGGAGAATTGGAATTATAGTTATTTTGTTAAATAGCTTATTATTTATTCAGATGCTTACTATCAAAGAATATTATGTTCCTGGTGAGTTCTTTGGATCCTTTAAAAATATTATAGATGCAGAAAGCAGATTCCATGGGGGTATTATAGGATTATTAATAGATATACCCTTTTATAATTTATTTGGATCTGTAGGATCCTTTATTATTTTTACTGCTGTATTTATTATAGCTGCCATTGTAATATTCGATATTTCCTTATATACAATGGGTAAGAGTGTTAGAGATAAATCTGCAAAGCGTAGAGTTGAAAGAAAGAGCATTAATAAGCTTAATCCAGTTAAAGAAATTGCAACAGATACCTCTACTAAGGATGAAAAAGAAGATTATATTAACGGTATAAATAATAAAATTAAGATATTGGATTTTATGAAGAATGCCACCTTAGAGGATGCTGTTTATCAAGAGGACTTTTTGGAGCAAATACCACAAATAAAACCTGATATAAGCCAATACTCTGTTGATGAGCCTATAAAAAAGAGTAATAGCAATGAAAATGCAAAGGAAAAGAATAAGGCTATAAATGAAGAGGTAAACAAAGAAATATCTTCTAAAATAACTAATTCTGTAGAAGTGATAGAATATAAACATCCAGGGGTTGATTTATTAAATCAGAATTCTAAAACAAAAATGAACAAAGAAGATAAGAAAGAGCTTTTATCAAATGCATCAAGATTAGAAGAAACTCTAAGCAGCTTCGGTGTAGAGGCTAAAGTAATACAAGTTACTAAAGGGCCATCGGTTACAAGATTCGAGCTTCAGCCAAAAGCAGGTGTAAAGGTAAGTAAAATTACTAATCTTGCAGATGACATAGCCCTTAGTTTAGCAGCTCGTGGAGTTCGTATTGAGGCTCCTATACCTGGAAAGTCAGCAGTAGGTATTGAAGTTCCTAATAAAGAACTTAATGCTGTTTTCTTAAGAGAGGTGTTAGAATCTAAGGAATTCACCTCAGGAAGCCAGAACTTATCCTTTGCTCTTGGTAAAGGAATAGATGGCAATTGTGTGGTTACTGATCTTTGTAAAATGCCTCATCTATTAATAGCTGGTGCTACTGGATCTGGTAAGAGTGTCTGCATTAATACATTAATAATAAGCTTATTATATAAATACTCACCTGCTGAAGTTAGGTTACTGATGGTTGACCCTAAGGTAGTTGAACTATCTGTTTATAACGGAATTCCTCATCTTCTTATTCCGGTTGTTACTGACCCTAAAAAAGCAGCAGGAGCATTAAATTGGGCAGTAAATGAAATGACCAGAAGGTATAAGCTCTTTGCTGAAAACTCTGTTAGAAACATTGAGGGATATAACGATCTTTTTGCTAAGGGAAAAATTGAAGAAAAGCTTCCTTGGATAGTCATGATAGTAGATGAGCTTGCTGACCTTATGATGGCTTGTCCTCATGAAGTTGAGGAATACATTGCTAGATTAGCTCAAATGGCTAGAGCAGCTGGTATGCATTTAGTTATTGCTACTCAAAGGCCTTCTGTAGATGTCATAACCGGGGTTATTAAAGCAAATATACCATCTAGAATATCTTTTGCTGTATCCAGCCAAATAGATTCTAGAACCATATTAGATTCATCTGGAGCAGAAAAGCTTTTAGGGAGAGGAGATATGCTTTTCTATCCTGTGGGCGAATCTAAGCCTATACGAATACAGGGTGCATTTATATCTGAAGGAGAGGTAGAAAAGGTTGTTGATAGCATTAAAGATAAAGATGGCTCTTCAGAAGAAAACTACCAGACGGAAATTTTAGAGCATATAGACAACGAGGTTGCCTCCACCCCCTCAGAGGATAGTGCTGATCCTCTATTAGATGAAGCAATAAAGATTGTAGTTGAATCAGGACAAGCATCTACTTCCTTATTGCAAAGAAGGCTTAGAATAGGGTATAATAGAGCGGCAAGAATTATGGAGCAATTGGAAGAAAACCGGGTTATTTCTCCAAGGGATGGAGCAAAACCAAGACAGGTCCTCTTAGGTAACCAGGAAGAGAATGGCTTCTAGTTTTCCCATTGATCCCATCATTCTATTATACTTAATTATAAAAACCTAGGAGGAAATACTTTGGAGCAATATAAAGTTGGAGTTATTAGTTTAGGCTGTGATAAAAATCGAATCGATAGCGAAATTATGTTAGGTACAATAAATTCTAATTATGTAATAACCAATGATGCCAGTAATGCAGATATCTTAATCATTAACACTTGTGGTTTTATTGAAAAAGCAAAGCAGGAATCCATTGACACTATCCTAGAGATGGCTGAATATAAAACAAAAGGTAAATGTAAACTTCTTATGGCAACTGGCTGCCTTACTCAAAGGTATGGAGAGGAACTGGCTGAGCTCATTCCTGAAATAGATATAATGCTTGGAGTAAATGATTATCTTCAAATAAACAATTATATTAATGATTTTATTAGTAATCATAAAAAAATTATACAGTGTAATTATAGTGATGCTGGTATAAATGAAGGAAAAAGAGTATTAACTACAAAATCCTCTACAGCTTATATTAGAATAGCAGAAGGTTGCGATAACCACTGTACTTATTGCATTATTCCTAAAATCAGAGGGCATTACAGAAGCCGCAGCATGGAGAGTATTTTAGAGGAAGCTAATTCATTAGCACAACAGGGTGTAACTGAAATTATCCTTATTGCACAAGACACCACCCGATATGGTATTGATATCTACGGGGAAAAGCAGCTTCATACCTTGATTAAAAACCTCTCCAATATTTCTGATTTAGAATGGATAAGAATATTGTACTGTTATCCTGAAGAAATATACCCAGAGCTAATAAAGGAGTTAGCTACAAATGAAAAGTTTTGTAAATATTTAGATCTACCTATACAGCACATAAGTAACAAAATATTAAAGCTAATGGGTAGAAAGACCACAAAAGAATCCATTATTAATACAATTAATCAATTAAGAAGCAATGTACCAGACATTGCTCTGAGAACCTCCATTATTGTAGGTTTTCCAGGAGAAACAGAAGAAGATTTCATAGAGCTTTTGGAATTTATCAAAGACATTTCCTTTGATAATCTAGGAGTTTTTAAGTACTCTCAAGAAGAGGGTAGTGCTGCTGCAATCCTTCCGAATCAGGTAGATGAAAAGATAAAGACTGCCAGAGAAAGACTGCTTATGAAAGAGCAGAAACAATTAATTCCAGAAATATATGCCAAAAGCGTTAATAAAACCTATAAAGTTCTTGTTGAAGAGAAATTACAAGAGTATTATATAGGTAGAAGTGAAAAAATGGCACCAGAAATTGATGGCGTCATTTATATAAAAAATAATGAACCAATAAAAATCGGTAGCTATATTCCGGTTAAAATTGAAAAGTCACTAGATTATGATTTGTTAGGAGTTGTTGATAATGAATTTAGCAAATAAGCTTACAATCCTTAGAATGTTCCTAGTTCCTGTTTTCTTAGTGTTTATGGCTGTTAAAGGTATACCTTATGGAAGTATAATTGCTACATTAGTTTTTATCTTAGCATCCTTGACGGATAAGCTAGATGGATATATAGCGAGAAGTCGTAATCAAATAACAAACTTCGGAAAGTTTATGGATCCATTAGCAGATAAACTATTAGTTACCGCTGCATTGGTCTCATTAGTTGAGCTTCAGCTATTGCCTGCCTGGGCTGCTATGGTGATTATCGCTAGAGAGTTTGCTGTTTCTGGATTGAGAACAGTAGCCGCCTCTGAAGGAACGGTGATTGCAGCTAGTAATTGGGGAAAAGCAAAAACAGTTATACAAATAGTTGCTATAATACTTTTACTAATAAAAGCGAATATAACTACAATCCCTATAGATGGATTATCTAATACAGGATTCCTAAATGATTTCTTTAGAGTGGCTCCAAACTTTGTTATGCTATTAGCTGTACTTATAACTATAATATCCGGAGTAGATTATTTCATTAAAAATAAAACAGTCATCAAGACTAATAAATAGGTTT
>JAEXSY010000058.1 GCA_023440105.1 Bacillota bacterium | reverse complement strand
GTATTATAAAGAGCCTGTGCTCCTTGAATATTATGGGCTCCATCTCTTATAAATATGGGCTTTTCCTTTCTCATTACCTGGAACCTTCCGACCCATGTGGCTTTTAAAAGCCCTTCATATATATCTTTTCTCCTTATACTATAGCCCTTATTAATTAGCCTTTCTATGGCTTCTATGGCTAGAGCAGCATTCTCTCTTTGATGTTTACCAAGAAGAGTGATTCTCAAGGATGGATAATCCTTATAGCTAAAAGCCTGTCCTGTAATAATTTCTTCTTCTACAGAAATTTTATTATTATCTACCAGCTTTAAAGATGCTTCTTTCTCCTTTGAAGTCCTTATAATTACATCAAGAGCTTCCTTTTCCTGATTAGATGAAACAACCTTACCCTGGAATTTTATTATCCCTGCCTTTTCGTAAGCTATGGCCTCTAAGGTGTCTCCTAAAAAGCCCATGTGATCCATACCTATGGGAGTTATCACTGCAACCTCTGGACATGGAATTATATTTGTGGCATCAAGCCTTCCTCCCATTCCGACCTCCAGAACAACTAAATCACAGCTCTCTTGAAAGAAATAACTAAGGGCAGCAGAGGTTATTATTTCAAATTCTGTAGGATAGCTGCTCTTCTCTAAACTGCTAGCTTCTATTAGATTACTTATATTTAATATAATCTCTAAAAGGTCAGAATCAGATATTTCTTTATTATTAATTTTAATTATTTCATTTATCTTTGAAGTATAGGGAGAATTGTATACCCCTACCTTATAGCCAGCTTCCATGAGCACGGAGGCTATAAAAGCTGAGGTGGAGCCCTTACCATTAGTTCCCGCTACATGGACATATTTAAGATTCTTATGAGGATTTCCCATGAGAGCAAGGAGCTCCGAAATAGCAGAAAGACCCGGTCGTATGCCGAGCCCTTTGCTTTTATTTAGTAATTTCAATATTCTCTTATATTTAGCATCTATATCATACATGGCAGTTACCTCAAGATTCACAGGTTAAATTTAATGAAGCTTTTAAGCTATGAGGCAACCTGCAAAAAACCTGGTACCACATGAATCGAATTATTATAATCTGTACGGGAATCATCACCAAAGCCTTAGTGATTCTACCTGGTATAAAGGCTACAACTCCGTCATTATAAAGAATATATAGCCACAGAGTATCAAGACCAAGATTTAGTAAAAAACAAACTATAGAAACGGCAATCCCAACATTTAAGAAATTCTTTTTTCTATTATATAAGAACACTCCATATACTACTCCCGTTAAAAGTGCTGTTATTGTGAATCCTGGAAAATATCCTCCTCCAGTGGGAAAGAGGCTTATACCGATAAAATCAGCCACGGCATAGGAAACTCCTGAAATCACAGGTCCATAAAGCATTGCTGTACAAGCTACTGGCACAAAGCCAAAGCCAATTCTAATACCTAGAGTCTGTATGGAAAAATTTCTTTCCAGTACAATTGTTAGTGCCATGAGCATGCTGATTATTATCAGATCTCTGGTGCTAACGGTTTTGTTAAAAATTTTCATAATATTACCTCCTTATTTTCACCACATTAAGAAGGCTATCTATATGTGGCAGCGGCAGCGGAAATACATCGCAAATGGCCTGCATTTTTCGTCCAGAGGCAACCTCCTATCCTCTGGCACTTAACGCGCATTTCCTACTCTGCTCTTTATCATGACTAATTTTACCTTAAATAAGATAGGATAACAAGCTGTAGCAATAAGAATAATGAAACAAATTTGTTAACATTTATAAACACAAAAAAACAAGCTTCAGATAACCCTTCACGGTCATCTGAAGCCTGCCTTTTTACATTAATATTTTAACTTCTAAACCATCTTTTTAAATTCATCAGCAACGAACTGTACATGGGTTCCTATAATAACCTGAACAGAGGTTTTGCTAGGCTTAATAACTCCTGCAGCCCCAGCCGCCTTTATCTTCTTATCATTAACAAGAGTAGAATCCTTAACCTCAAGTCTTAATCTGGTAACACAGTTATCAACGGAAGTAACATTATCTTTTCCGCCAAGGCCTTCTAATATCTGTCTGGCTACCTCTGCATAATTACTGTTGGAGATAACATAGTTCTTTTCATCTTCGCTAACATCATCATCTTCTCTACCTGGAGTTTTAAGATTGAACTTTAGTATAAGGAATCTAAATACGAAGAAGTATATAACAGCAAATACAAGTCCCTGAACCAGCAGCATAAGTGGCTGATTTGCTAGAGGTAATTGTGAGCTTAGCACAAAGTCAATAGCACCTGCACTGAACATGAAACCAGCTGTCCAATGGAAGGTAGCTGCTATCAATACTGATATTCCTGTTAATAGAGCATGAACTACATAAAGTCCAGGAGCAAGGAACATAAATGCGAACTCAATAGGCTCAGTAACACCGGAGAAGAAGGATGCAAAGCCGGCAGCTAAAAGCAATCCAGCGGTTACTTTCTTTTTATTTTCCTTTGCAGTAGTATACATAGCAAGGGCAGCAGCGGGAAGTCCAAACATCATGATTGGGAAGAATCCAGCCTGATACATGCCTGTTACACCTTTAATTCCACCTTCTGCAACTCCCCAGAATTTATTTATGTCAGATATTTCAGCCACATCAAACCAGAATACAGAATTCAGTGCGTGGTGAAGTCCAGTAGGTATAAGCAATCTATTGAAGAAAGCATAGATTCCTGCTCCAATAGGTCCCAGTGAAGATATAGCAGTTCCGAAGGAAACAAGACCTGAATAAACAGCAGGCCATACAAATAACAGTACAACGGACAAAGCCATCATTGCTACCGAAGTTATAATAGGTACACTTCTTCTTCCACTGAAGAATGAAAGAGCTGTAGGCAGCTTAACATTTTCAAAACGATTATAGCAGGCAGCTGCAACAAGACCACTTATAATACCAATAAATGCGTTTTCGATTTTTCCAAAAGCAGCACTAACCTCCGCTACATCGATCTGCTGATACATTGCTACAGCACCAGGTGAAAGTAAAGTTGTAACCATCAAATAGGCTACTAAACCAGCTAATGCAGCTGAACCATCCTTAGATTTTGCCATTCCTACAGCTACACCTACAGCAAATAATATAGGAAGCTTGTCAACAATAGCTGAGGCAGCTTTTATAAGGAATGCAGCCACTACCATACCACTACCCCATCCATTTGGATCTAGTGCGTAGCCTATTCCGTAAAGAATAGCTGCAGCAGGTAATACTGCTACTGGCAGCATAAGAGACTTACCAAGTCTTTGAAAATATTTCATCATAATATAATAACTCCTTTCAATTTATGAATTTATCTTAATAAATATTTTAAGATACAAATTTAATATTTTTCTCAGCCCTAATACCAATTATCAAAACAAGACTGAGCTTTTTCTTTTGTGAAAAATTTGAGCAAAAAATAAAAGACCTAATAAGCTCTAAGCCTTTACGCTTAAAGCTAATAGGTCTTGCCCTCTTAAGGTAACAATCCAAGTTTATATTAAGTTTACGATATGCACTGTAAAATACAGTAGCTCGTCCTCATTCATTTCAAAGTTTAATTTGCTTTTTGAATACTCTTTAATTTTCAAAGCGCATTCGTATGCATCAGAATGCATATGCTTATAATAGTTGAATAAATAGATATTTTTACTCTTTGATGCCTCTCTTTTAGCTGCCTTCCTCACATAATATCTTATATGGGTAGCTAGACGTCTGAACTTTTCACTTTCCTTATCTAATGTTATCCTGTAGTATATCTGTATAATATTTAGTATATCGTTTACTGCTTCAGCTTCTAAAACTGCTAAATTTCTTTCGCCTTCGCTATAAGTCACATTTATAAAATGAAGAGTTATAAAACCACCTTCATCCTGGCTTAATTGAATATTTAAGGCTTTATTGATTATATCAATACATTCAGCAGCAACTTGGAACTCCTTAGCATATAAAGTTTTTAAATCCCATAGAAGAGGATTCTTTATATTACTGTTATCATAATATCTTTTAATTGAGTAGTATAGATGATCTATCATTGCCAGTCTACTGGTGCTTACAAAGGTTACATCTAGAGCTTTACTGGCATAGTTTATTGCATTGTTTATAGCCTGAAATATCTCGGGACTGATATTTTTAAATATTTCTTCATAGCTTCCACTCTGGATATCCTTATCTAATATAAACTGCTCTTCAATAGATTCATCAGTGATTAAGTCGCCTATTTTCTTCCTAAAAGCAATTCCTGATCCTGTTACTATCTTTGTTATCCCTTTTGCTTCTACTAAAGCGATATTATTATTGTAGATTTTCTTGATAGTAAACAATATATAACCACCTCTCTTTTTGAATCAATTACTACAGTGTTTGTACATTAATTTGAGGCAGCATTTATTATATATTTTTCAATAATTCGTTATCTTTTATGTTAATTAACAGTATTTTCAAATTATTCTTTTTTTAAAAATAGTGCAATTATTTATATGATAAAATACAACAGCTTAAAAGTCAATACATAGCAATATATGATTAATATTAAAAAAATATTCATTGTATATTCCTCTATTGCTTTTTAAATTAAAAAATGTTATATTCCTAAATAGGTGTATATACACCTGTAAATACATTTTTTAGGGGGCTAATTGATACTGTGGGAAATAATAAAGTTTTAGAATTTTTTAAGAGAAAAAACATCACATTTTCAGCCAAGCGCTATGGTATAGACGCCATGGGAGCTATGGCTCAAGGATTATTTGCTTCTCTCCTAATCGGAACAATAATGTCTACCTTAGGAGAGCAGCTGAATATTCCCTATCTAGTAACTGTAGGAGGCTATGCTAAGGCTGTTTCAGGGCCAGCCATGGCTATTTCCATCGGCTATGCCCTTCAGGCTCCTCAGCTTGTACTCTTTTCACTAGCTGCTGTAGGCAGTGCTGCAAATACCTTAGGAGGTGCAGGCGGTCCATTAGCAGTGCTTATAGTCTCCATATTTGCAGCAGAGTTCGGTAAGGCAGTTTCAAAGGAAACACGAGTAGATATCTTAGTTACACCCTTTGTAACTATATTTATTGGGGTGCTTCTATCCAGCTGGTGGGCTCCTTCCATAGGGAATGCAGCTAATGCTGTGGGCAGTGTAATTATGTGGGCAACAGAGCTACAACCCTTCCTTATGGGCATACTGGTTTCTACAATAGTAGGAATAGCCTTAACTCTCCCAATAAGCAGTGCAGCCATCTGTGCCGCCTTAGGACTAACAGGTCTTGCCGGTGGTGCTGCCGTTGCTGGTTGCTGTGCTCAAATGGTAGGCTTTGCTTTTATGAGCTATAGAGAAAATAAGGTTGGAGGTCTTGTTTCTCAAGGTATAGGTACAAGCATGCTTCAGATGGGCAACATAGTAAAGAACCCCAGGATATGGATACCTCCTACCCTGGTAGCAGCCATAACCGGTCCCATAGCCACCTGTATATTCAAGCTTCAGATGAATGGGGCAGCCATTGCTTCTGGTATGGGCACCTGCGGATTTGTTGGACAAATAGGTGTATACACCGGCTGGCTAAATGATATATCTATTGGTGCAAAAGCTTCTATAACCTCTATGGACTGGATAGGACTAATACTCATAAGCTTTGTGCTGCCAGCAATACTTACACCTATCATAGGCAACTTCTTCAGAAAAATACACTGGATTAAAGAAGGAGATTTAAAACTAGATTAACAAAAACCTCTCAGTATATCAAAGGATGAACTGAGAGGTTTTTGCCTTATTTATTTAATTCATTATTTACAAAAGTCACTTCGAAGGTTAGTTCCCTCTTTTCCGAAGCCTTCAGAAGGAATTCCTCATGAGTTTGTGCTCCCCAGCTATTATCCCCTCCTACTCCCATCTGCTTCTCTGCTATCCTTACTATCGTTTCATAAGGTGTTGGCAGTTCAAAACCATGGGCTGCATTTTCTACCACGTGAGGAGTGTAGGGAAGTACGTTTAAGCTCTTTTTATCCATATTAACTTCAATACCAAAACCCTCTTCATTGGTAATCCTGGCCTTTCGTACCTCTGTATGATTTCCACATTCCTGAGGCAGTATATATGGTGTGAAATTATCCTTCACCTTATTCTCATAAACCCCAAGCTTATAACCTCTATTTCTATCCCAATAGTTTTCCTCAGGGCCTTTACCATACCACCAGAGATTATCGTATTCACCCGGAAGCTTAAAAAGCACCCCAAATTCAGGCATTTCAGGCAGACCTTCCTTACCTTCTGTGGCCATGGTAATTATCAGTCTTCCATCTCCATATACCTTGTATAGCATAGTGCAAATCTCAATTTCCTCAGAACCATAAGGAGCAACATATTTATACTTTATTTCTGCATGGTCTTCTAATGCCTCAGCACTGATTAGCTGTCCTAAAGAATACATGCTGATAATCTTCCAAGGACTTAATCTATAAGGCATCCTGCTTCCATAATCGTTTTCTATAGGTGCTCTCCAGAAGTTTGGCTTTACTGCATCGATAATAAATTCTTTTCCCATAGCTTCATAAGAAATCATTCCACCTCTGACCTTAGAAAATAGAGCAATGAAGTCTCTACCCTTTACCCCTACATTAGAATGGCCATGTATCAGCTCAAAGGGTAATTCTTCATCCCGAGCTTCTTTTTTCTCGGTTTCAATAATACATTCCCCAAAGGCTATTTCATGTCCTTTTTCCGCCCATTTGCAATCCGTCTTAAGCTTTAAAGAAGCTACTATTGAGACCTCCTAATCTCCACATTCCTCCACAAAATCTTTTGGAATCTCATAGCTTCCTTCTTCTCCAGGATCAACAGCTATCTCAAAGGTTCTTCTTTTTATTTCTATTCCTTCTCTGTAAAGAATCAGCTCTCCTATATATTTAGAGGTATTGGTAAATAGGCTTCTATTCTTTATGCTTAATTTATCCTTTGATACTAGTATTAAAAAGTCCTGGTAATTATATTTCACCTCAGGCAATTTAGGAGAAGGAGTTCTATCGGCAAACACTATGCCATTTCCACAAAAATCATAATCAGTAGGTCTGTCCAAGAAATCTCCTCCATAAGCCAGATACCTTTCTCCATTGATATTCCTATGGTAGATAGCCTGGTCTATAAAGTCCCAAATGAAGCCCCCTTGATATAACGGTTCTTCATAAGCCAGCTCAGTGTACTTATAGTGTGCCCCTAGGGAATTTCCCATGGCATGAGCATATTCAACAGCAATAAAAGGCTTATCCCTATGCTCTTTTAAGAATTTCTTTATGTTTTCTACAGAGGTATACATCTGTGATTCCACATCACTGGTGTCGTTGTATCTTCTATCAAAGAAAACTCCTTCATAATGGACTAATCTTGTATCATCAACCTCTTTAAAGAATTTGCTCATCTCATAGAAGTTTTTTCCTCCAAAGGATTCATTTCCACAGGACCAAAGCAATATGGAGGTGTGATTTTTATCTCTCTGAAACATAGAGTTAGCTCTATCTAGCACCGCTTCCAGCCATTCCTCTTTGTCACCTGGGATAGCATGCTCCTTGGAAACTATTCCTTCGTAGGCTCCCCAGGTTCCATGGGTTTCAATATTCACCTCATCGATCATATAGAGTCCATATTCATCACATAAATCATAAAAATGCGACTGGTTAGGATAATGAGAAGTTCTCACGGCATTAATGTTATTCTTTTTCATTGTGAGCACGTCCCAGAGCATGTCCTCCTCTGTAATTGCTCTTCCCCTATCAGCACTGAATTCATGTCTGTTTACACCTTTAAACACAATTCTTTTACCGTTTATATGCATCATATTATTCTTTAATTCAAACCGTCTGCAGCCAAACCTTTGAATAACCGTTTCCTGATGATTATTTTCCCTGTCGAGGACATTAATTTTTATGGTATAGAGATATGGATCCTCTGAGCTCCAGAGCCTTGGATTATCAAGGTCTATATAAAACTCCCCAGATTCCGCTTCTCTTTCAAGGCTTTTTACCTCATTTCCTTCTTTATCAAGGATATTAATAAATAGTCTCCCCTGATCTCCTAAAAGCTTTACCTTTACGGCTATATTGCAGCTAGTAAAGCTTTCATCTAAATAAGGCTTAACAAAAATATCTGAAATATGAACCTTTGGAATAGAATAAAGATAAACATCTCTAAATATCCCTGAGAACCTCCAGAAGTCCTGGTCCTCCAGCCAGCTAGCTGCACTCCACTTGAAAACCTGAACAGCAAGCTTATTATTCCCTACCCTTATAGCTTGAGATATATCAAATTCAGAAGGTGTGAAGGTATCGGTACTGTAGCCAATAAACTTTCCGTTTACCCAGAGGGCAAAGGCACTTTCCACACCCTGGAAGGATATAAACATCTTTTCCTTAAGCTGTTCTTCTGTTAAATCAATATACCTTATATAGCTTGCAACAGGGTTGAATTCCTCAGGAGCCCTCCCCTCTTCTACCTTCTCTCTTCCATCCCAGGGATACATTACGTTTACATACTGTGGCTTGTCATATCCCTGAAGCTGGATATGCCCAGGAACCTGAATTTCCTCCCAAAGAGAACAATCAAAGTCCTCCTTTTCAAAATCTCTAATTCTCGCTTCATAATAAGCAGCATAAGAAAACTTCCAGCTACCATTAAGTGAAATTTGAAAATTCTCTTTTCCTTCCTCATTGCGATAATATTTATGGTCAGAATGAGCCTCCACCCTATTAATTTTGAACCTTTCAGGATCGTGAAGCCATTGATAGTTAAATTCCATGTAAACTCCTCCTTGAATTCATTTATTTTACTGCTCCTGTAATTCCTTCCTTAAAGTATCTCTGTAGCATAAAGAAAATAATTATTGTTGGCAACGTGCTGATGGTAACGGCAAGCATTAATGTTCCGTAATCAATTGTATAGCCGGATATTAAATTAGAAATTAACAGAGGCATAGTTCGACTCTTTGGTCCCTGTAGGACTATTAAAGGCCATAAATAGCTGTTCCAGGCATTCATAAAGGTTACAGTAATTCCTGCAGCATAGGTGGGCTTCATTATTGGTATAAAAATCTTCAGAAAAATACCCAGCTCTGACATTCCTTCTATCCTTGCTGCTTCAATTATATCTACAGGAAAGCTTCTGGAGCTCTGCCTAAAAAGAAAAATCAAAAATGCTGTTGAAATTGTTGGGAGAATAAACCCTAGGGTTGTATTAATCAAACCTAGCCTTCCAAACCAGGTAAACAAAGGAATCATAG
>JAEXSY010000026.1 GCA_023440105.1 Bacillota bacterium | reverse complement strand
AAACTTTGCAAGAAGACTCCTTAAAGAATGCTCTTAAGAGGTCAAAACCTAGTAGGCTATAGACAATATCCTGATGATATAGTAGTAAAATTTGTGCAGTGTGCTGCTAGAAATGGAATAGATCAATTTGTGGTTATGGATGGATTAAATGATGTAAGGAATACTGAAGTAGCCATAAGTGCTATAAAGAAATGTAATAAGAAAATTATAGCATCGATACCCTACACCATAAGTCCTGTGCATACTGTTGAAAAATATATTGAGATAGCTAAGACCTATGAGAGCCTTGGAGTTGATGCTATAGAGCTAGAGGATATGGCCGGTATGATAAGTCCTGTGGCAGTTTCTGAGATGATAAAGGCTTATAAAAAGGCGTTAAAGATTCCTGTTTATTTCCATGCTCACTGTACTGGGGGAATGGCGGATATCTGTTACTGGGAGGCAGTAAAGGCTGGTGCTGAAGTTATCAACTGTAACGTATCAGCTCTTTCTCTAGGGACAGCGCATCCTCCCGTTGAAAGCTTTGCCGTAGCTTTAAAGGATACCCCTTATGATCCAGAATTGGATTTAGATTTGCTAGAGGAAATTAATAATTACTTTTTGGAAATTAGAAAAAAGTATAAGGAGTATGAAAGTAAATTCACTGGTGTTAATGTAGGGGTTTTAAAGCATAAGGTACCTGGTGGTATGCTATCAAATCTGGAGTTGCAGCTTAAGGAAATGAAAGCTACCAGCAGGGAAAAAGAGGTATTCCAGGAAGTAGCCATAGTTAGTAAGGATTTTGGATATCCTCCATTAGCTACTCCTTTTGCTCAAATGGTAGGTGCACAGGCAACAATTAATGTATTGGTAGGAGATAGGTATAAAATGATTACCAATGAAACTAAGGATTATATTAAAGGTTTATATGGAAGACCTGCAGGTCCTATTAATGCAGAATTACAGCATAAGATTTTAGGTGAGGATAAACCTATTACAGACAGACCAGGTAGCCTTTTGCCACCAGCTTGGGAGCAAATGAAGGCAGAATCAGCAGCCTTTGCTAGAACGGAGGAGGATGTGCTGACCTATGCTCTGTTTCCACAGGTTGCCGAAGGATTTTTAAAGAGAAAATATCATATTGGAGGTTAGTAAATGAAACAGCAGAATAAAGAAAAGATAGAAGAAGCTTTAAAGGTATTAGAGGAATTAAAGGAGCTAAGGGGAGGAGATGTAGCACCCTTCCATAGGAAGATGGCTAATGATCCTAAGCTTATAAAAGCCTTTACTGATGAGTATAAGGTATGTAAAAAAGGAATAGACCATATTCCGGAAAAATACGTGGAATTTATCCTCATGGCTCTAGGCTGTGCTAAGGGAGTGGAAACAACCATCAAAGCTCATGGAGCCTTAGCCATAGAAAAGGGAGCTACAGTTGAAGAGTTAGGAGAACTATTGAGAATAATTCTACTCTATTGTGGTACATCAGCGGTAATTCCAGCTGTAGAGATATTTGAAGATTTGGAATAATAAATTAATTGTGCTTTAAAAAGAGAAATAGATGGAGGATATAAAATGAAAAGCTATAGTGTTACAGTGAACGGAAAGCTATATGAAATAACCATTGAAGAAAAAAAGCTTGATGAGAAAGTTGTGGAAGAAAGGAAATGTTCGTCTGTAGTAGAACCCATAGTTAAACCTTCAAGTACACCTAAGGGTGATGTGAAAACCACTGTTCATGAAGTTGTATTGCCTGGGGATATAGAAATAAAGGCTAGTATACCTGGTAAGGTTTTTAAGATAGTGGGACAAGTAGGTCAAGAAGTGAAAAAAGGGGATAACATAGTCATATTGGAGGCAATGAAGATGGAGATCCCAATAGTTGCTACGGAAAATGGAACCATTGCTACTATAGTCGTTGCTGTAGGAGATACTATAGAGACCGATGACCTTATAGCTACTTTAAATTAAGACTCTTTTCAGATAATTTAAGGAAAAGCATGAATTTTTTGTTTATGTATCGGTCCGAATTCAGTAGCAGGAGTATTTATGGTTGTTTTGCTAACCTAATAGTAGGAGGAGATAAGTAAATGGTTCATCATTATGTAGCCTTTAAATTTAAAGAGGGTAGTTCTATTTCAGAGCTATATTCCTTTCTTAAGAAGGAATATCAAGAGCTTTCGATGATAGTATCAGGAGTAGGAACTATTAAGGTACATAGAAATTCTGTTCCTAGAGAATATAATATGGATGTTTTGATAGAGATTACCTTCGAGGATACAACTGCTTTAAATCACTATTTAAGCCATAAGTCTCATAAGTCTATAAAAGAGAGGTTGGATCCATATGTAATCAATAGGTTTTCTTTTGATTATGAAATATAATAATAAAAAATCAACAAATTAAACATTTTTATAAATAAATTTCAACAAAATGTTTAATATTTCTTCGAAAACTGATATAATTAAGCTAAGAAATGTATAGATACATGTCATAAATCAGATTATTAGAGGTGAATTAAATATGAAAAGGCTTATGACAGGCAATGAGGCCATTGCACGAGGTGCTTGGGAAGCAGGAATTAACTTTGCATCTGCTTATCCTGGAACTCCAAGTACTGAAATATTGGAAAATATATCAACTTATGATGAAATTTATTCTGAATGGGCTCCTAATGAAAAGGTAGCCATGGAAGCTGCTATTGGTGCTTCTGTGGCAGGAGGTCGTTCCCTTGCTGCAATGAAGCATGTAGGATTGAATGTGGCAGCAGATCCATTGCTTACCTTTGCCTATACTGGAGTTACAGGGGGGATGGTGTTTATATCCGCCGATGATCCAGGGATGCATTCCTCTCAAAACGAACAGGATAATAGGTATTATGCGAAGTTGGCAAAGATTCCTATGGTAGAGCCGTCAAATTCTCAAGAAGCCAAGGATTACGTTGGTGAAGCACTAAGGATCAGTGAAGTTTATGATACACCAGTAATGATAAGGATGACCACAAGGGTATGTCATAGTAAGTCTATCGTTGAGCTGGGAGAAAGGATAGATAAATCTTTTATTCCTTATGAAAAGAAAAAGAAGTATGATCCAATTCCAGCTGTTTCTAGGGAGCTTCATAAAAATATTGAAGAAGTTCGCTTAAAGAATTTAGAAAAGTACTCCAATGACACTCCCTTAAACTCTATAGAATGGGATAGTGAAAAAAAGATTGGGATTATCTCCTCAGGAGTAGCCTATGAG
>JAEXSY010000528.1 GCA_023440105.1 Bacillota bacterium | reverse complement strand
ACTTAAAGAAGGCTGAATACATGAAGGAAAGGATCGGGGAGGAATTTACTGGCCTTATATCCTCAGTAACCAACTTTGGTATGTTTGTACAGCTTCCTAATACTATTGAAGGCCTGGTTCATATTACAGATTTAGATGATGATTTTTATGTCTATGATGAAAATCATTTAACCTTAACGGGAGAGAGGACCAAGAAGCTATACAGGCTTGGTGATTTTGTTAAGGTAATCTGCACTAGAGTGGATATAGATAACCGTGAAATATATTTTGAATTAGCTCCAGAAGAGGAAGAAGAATAAAAGCGGATATTAAGGGGCGGGATAATTTACCTGCTCTTTAATATTTTTAGAAAACAGTTAATATTTTGTAAACAATATAGTAAATGTAACTTTTATCTTAAACTATAAATTAAAATAAAATTATACCGATACAGATTCTTTGAAAGGTAAGTGATTTTTATATGAGTGTAACCATAAAGGAAGTAACAGAAGTAATCATTAACATAGCTAAGGCTATTGAATTAAATAAGCAATACCTAACAGATCTTGATGCGGCTATTGGAGATGCTGATCATGGAAGCAATATGAATAAAGGCTTCATGGCTGTTAGAGAGAAGCTTACGGGTGGAAGCTTTAAGGATATAGGTGAGGTTTTAAAAGTAACAGGGATGACACTTGTGTCAATTGTTGGTGGAGCCTCAGGACCTCTTTATGGGACAGCCTTTATGAAGGCAGGGATGAAAGGGGCAGGAAAGGAAACCATTACTTTGCAGGATTTTTTAGAGATGTTTAATGATGCCATAGATGGAGTAAAGCTTCGAGGTAAGGCAGAACTAGGTGATAAAACTATGATTGATGTTCTGGTACCAGCCTATGAGGTACTTAAGGAAAGCAGTGAAGCAGGAGAATCATCACTCGAGGCATTTAGGAAGGCAGCTGAAAAAGCTATGACTGCCATGGAAGGTACTAAGAATATTCCTGCAAGAAAAGGTAGAGCTAGTTACTTAGGAGAAAGAAGTATTGGTCATCAGGATCCAGGGGCTACATCTTCTTATTTAATGATTAATACTATATATGAATACCTGCTAAAGAAGGGAGAATGATATATGGTTGGATTGGTTGTCTTATCACACAGTAGCAAGGTTGTAGAAGGATTAAAAGAACTTATTAGAGAAATGGCACAGGAAGTAAAAGTTTATGCTGTTGGAGGCACCCAGGATGGTGAGCTAGGTTCAGATTTTGAAAAAACAGAGCAGGCTATATTGGATGCGTATAGTGATGATGGTGTAATTGTGCTTTTTGACCTGGGGAGTACCTTTATGACAGCAGAAATGGTTATTGAAGGACTACCAGAGGAAAAGAAGGAAAAAGTAAAGCTTGTAGATGCACCTCTTATAGAAGGAGGTATTACTGCAGCTGTCTCCATAAGTGCAGGTATGACAATGGAGGATGTAATATCAAGCCTGGAACCTTTGAAGATAGGTAAGCTTTGATATATATTGTACCAAAAAATTAAATAATATTGCGATACACGACGTTGAATTATCACTATTGATTGTTTAATAAATAACAAAGAAAATATTTTGAAAATATATTGTAAACTATTACAAATTATAGTAAACTATTAATAGATTTAAATATTTTGGCAGAGATTTGGAGATGTCGCGATTAAAAAAATGCTTTTTTTAATTGCGACCTTTTTTATTACTCTAAGCTATTTATTACACTATATAATGTTTATTTCTATGGGAGATTAGGTATAATAATTTAAGTAGAGATATATAATTTAGTATATTGTTTAAGAGAAGACACATTAAGGCAGCTCTTTTATGAGCTGAAAGAAAGGAGGTAGCCTTATGATAGATATAGAGGGGCTACTTATTGAAAATCCCATAGTAGCTGCAATAAGAAATGACCATGACTTAGAAGAAGTAAGGACAAGCAGTGTTAAAATTGTTTTTGTTTTATATGGTTCAATCTCAAATGTAGTACATATCTGTAGATCATTAATGGATAATAATAAAATTGTTTTTATACATGTTGATCTCATTGATGGTCTTAAGTCTGATCAGAAGGGTATAGAATTCATTAAAAATGCTGTAAATCCTTTTGGAATAATAACAACTAAGCAGGGGAACATAAAGCATGCAAAAAACTTAGGTCTATATACAATTCAAAGAATATTCGGTATAGATTCTTTATCATTAGAAACAGCTATTAAAAGTATACATGCTTCTATGCCCAGTGCTGTGGAGGTGATGCCTGGAGTTGCTAGCAAAGTAATTAATTCTCTGGAGAGGGAGGTAGGACTTCCAATAATCGCTGGAGGACTTATAAACACAAAAAAAGAGGTTATGGAAGCTCTTGCAGCAGGAGCAATGGCCATATCCACCACAGAAAAGAAGCTGTGGGAATAAAGAGTTATTAAATTTGTTGAAAAAGAAATTGAGGCACCTAAGAGAATTAGTTAATTCATATTAGTGTCTGCAATTTCCTTTCCATATAGAAATTATATATTTTAATTAAAGGGAGGAAGATTATGGCAAAGTTTGTAATGGCCTTAGATCAAGGTACAACCAGTTCAAGATGTATCATCTTCAATGAGAAGGGGCTTATTGTTAGCGTATCCCAGAAAGAGTATACTCAGATTTACCCTAAAGCTGGTTGGGTTGAGCATGATCCAGTAGAGATTTGGTCTACACAGCTTGGCGTAGCTACGGAAGCTATGGCTAAAATAGGTATAAGCTCTGAAGATATCGCAGCTATAGGTATTACTAATCAGAGAGAGACAACAGTGGTTTGGGACAAGAATACTGGTAAGCCGGTATACAATGCAATAGTATGGCAGTGCAGAAGAACCTCAGATATTATTGATGGACTTAAAGCAAAAGGCCTTGCAGATACCTTTAGAGCAAAAACAGGACTTATTCTGGATGCTTATTTCTCAGGAACTAAGGTTAAATGGATTCTTGATAATGTAGAAGGAGCTAGAGAAGAAGCTGAAAAGGGTAATCTTCTTTTTGGTACCATCGACAGCTGGCTTATCTGGAATCTTACAAAGGGTGAGGTTCATGTAACTGATTACTCAAATGCTTCAAGAACACTTCTTTACAATATTCATGAGCTTAAGTGGGATGAAGAAATACTTGCAGAGCTTGATATCCCTGCCTCTATGCTTCCTGAAGTTAAGCCATCTAGCCATGTATACGGTTATACTACCTACGGCTTATTTGGAAAGGAAATTCCAATAGCTGGTATAGCTGGAGACCAACAGGCAGCTCTATTTGGACAATGCTGCTATGAGCCAGGTACAGCTAAGAATACTTATGGTACAGGCTGCTTCCTTCTTATGAATACAGGAGAAAAGGCTGTTGAATCAAAGAATGGTCTTTTAACTACTATAGCTTGGGGCTTAAACGGTAAGGTTGAATATGCTCTCGAAGGTAGTATATTTGTAGCTGGAGCTGCTATACAGTGGCTTAGAGACGAATTGAGAATGCTTAAGCATGCTGCTGATTCAGAGGAATATGCTGAAGCTGTAGAGGATACTAATGGTGTATACGTTGTACCTGCCTTCACAGGACTTGGAGCACCTCACTGGGATCAGTATGCAAGGGGAGCTATTGTAGGCTTAACTAGAGGTGCTAAGAAAGAGCATTTAGTTAGAGCAACCTTAGAATCCTTAGCATATCAGACCTATGATGTATTAAAGGCTATGGAAGAGGATTCAGGAATTAAGCTTCAGGCTCTCAAGGTTGATGGTGGAGCTTGTGCTAATAATTTCTTAATGCAGTTCCAATCTGATATCCTTGGAACACAGGTGGACAGGCCTGAAGTTATAGAAACTACAGCTCTTGGAGCAGCTTATCTTGCTGGATTAGCTGTAGGATACTGGTCAAATAAAGAAGATGTTTGCCAGAACTGGGCAGTTTCAAGAAACTTCGAGCCTCAGATGGATGATGAAAAGAGAAATGAGCTTCTAGCTGGATGGCATAAGGCTGTTGGCAGATCTCTTGACTGGGCAGAAAAATAAAAGCTTAGTATGAGTTTTATATTAAAGTAGTTTTTTGGTAAAGGGCAAATAAGGGATTGATGTTTTTGTTAAATGGATTAATTGTAGTAAACTATTTTTGCATATTTAATAGCTAAATATTATAAATACAATTAATCCATTAACATTTTTTGCAATTATAATTAAGAAACATTATAAAGGGGGAAATATTAATGGAACATTATATTGGTGAATTTTTTGGAACTATGCTTCTTATCCTTTTAGGTGATGGAGTAGTTGCTAACGTAGTATTAAATAAAACTAAGGGTAACAATGCTGGCTGGATAGTTATTACCACCGGTTGGGCTCTAGCTGTTGCAGTACCAGTATTCATATTTGGACCACTCACAGGAGCACATTTTAATCCTGTTGTTACTATAGTTAGTGTTATCAGTGGTGGCATGGTAGTGAGCGAAGCTATAGGATATATCGTAGCTCAAATG
>JAEXSY010000488.1 GCA_023440105.1 Bacillota bacterium | reverse complement strand
AACTATATAGCTGTCAACGGTGTAATGAGAAAGGGAACCAAGAAGGCCGAGGTAAAAAAAGAGGAGCCTAAGACAGAAGTGCCTAAGACAGAAGAACCTGCTACTCCAGATGCTGGAGGAAGCAACTAATAAATGTCCTTTAGGAGTATCCTATAAAATTGAATTCTAAAAAGACTCTAGCTAGAGTCTTTTTTCTATATAATTTAAGGTTTTTTTATATAAAATGATAATAATAAAAAGTAAACAATATCCATTTATATGTATTAAAGAATAAATATTATGTTAAAATTAAAATGTATGAGTTTTTTCTGAAAAAGTAATAGTAGGGGTGATTATATGGAAAACCATAATTTATTGATAGAAAGTATATTAAAAAACATAGGAAAAGTAATAATTGGGAAAAGAGGACCTATAGAGGATATATTAAAAGGAATATTAGCTGAAGGACATATATTAATTGAAGATGTTCCAGGAGTAGGGAAAACAACTCTTATTAAAGCACTGGCAAAATCCTTAAATCTTTCTTTCAGCAGAATACAGTTCACTCCTGATCTATTACCCTCAGATATTACAGGAATATCAATATATAATCAAAGAGATATGGAGTTTAAATTTAATAAAGGACCTATCTTTGCAAATATTGTATTAGCAGATGAAATAAATAGAACCTCACCAAAGACTCAGTCGGCTTTATTAGAAGCAATGGAAGAGGGACAGATTTCCGAAGGAAACAGTACCTATACCCTTCAGGAGCCATTTATTGTTCTAGCTACACAAAATCCTATAGAATATGAAGGAACCTTTTTGCTTCCAGAAGCACAGCTGGATAGATTCATAATCAGGGTAAGCATAGGCTATCCTTCCATGCAGCATGAGATTAGCATGATGGAGACCTATAGGAATAATAGACCTCTGGATATGATTGATACTGTTGCTGATGGCAAGGATATTATAGAGCTTCAGAATCAGACAAGGGAAATTAAGGTTACAGGGGATATAAATAGATATATAGTGGATATTGTTAATGCTACAAGAAACAGTAGCTATATTACCTTAGGGGCTAGCCCTAGAGCTTCCCTGGCCCTTCTTAGAGTTGCTCAGGCAACGGCTTTAATCAGCGGAAGAAGCTATGTTATTCCCGAGGATGTTAAGGAAAATGTTGCGTTAGTATTAAGTCATAGGATATTACTATCCTCTTTAGGGAAGTCAAAGGGATTTAATGAAGAAGGAATATTAGAGCAGCTTATAAACAAAGTAGCTGCTCCAAAGGTAGTATAATGATAAAGTTAAACCTACGCTACATGGTCCTTATGATCATTTCATTTTTAATAGCCGTATACTTAGGTGGGGATTTTTATAATAGAATATTTTATGTGCTCTTATCTTTACTACTAATAGCTGTTTTATTATCGTTTTTCTTTATTTTAACCATAGACATAAATACCAGCACTGATGATAAGCAATACTTTGCTGGAGATAGAGCAGAGTTAACTATAATTATTGGGAATAAGTCTATATTTTATATACCTTATATCATTTTTATGATGCCAGTCCTTTCAAAGTTCATAAAGGAATATAATGGAGAGTTAGTTTCTCTTAGCCCTAAGGAGGAGCTTTATATAAGGTGTAAGCTGTCCTTAAAGACTAGAGGAGCATATCCTTTGGAAGAGGTAATTATATGGACAAGAGACCCTGTTGGAATTATCAATCTTAGAAGAAAGAGGAGGCTAGAGGAAGTCCTTAAGGTATATCCTAAAAGATATGATATTAATGAAAAACTTATATCACAAGAAGAAGCCTTTCAAAGCTTAATACATGACCCTAGGACTTTAGAGGATCCTTATAGCAGCAGGGATTTGAGAAAATATAGGGTAGGAGATAATCTAAAAAGAGTCAACTGGAAGGTTACGGCTAAGAAGAATGAAGTATTTATAAGGAATTATGAGCATATTACCGGTGATGAGTTTTCAATATTTCTCGATATGCATAGGGGTAATTATTATCTTGATGCAGATGGCAGGACAGAAGAGCTTATGATAGATTTTGCTCTTTCTCTGGGTGCTTACTTTGTTGATAGGGCAATAAAAACCACAATTCACATGAATAAGCTCCATAGAAAGTCCACAACCCTCAATAATCAAAGAGAGGTGGCTGAGCTCATTGAGTATATGATTAGAGAGAAAAGTGACGGGAAAAGCGATTTTAATTCTTTTGTTATAGATAATATCCATAAGCTCAAGGCAAAGGGGGCTGTGGCTCTAGTAACTTATAAAGTCTCAGAAGAAATAAAGGAGGCTCTTATTTCTCTTAAGGAGCAGGGATATAAACCAATGGTTTTTATTGCTTTAAAGGAAGAGAATCATGAAGATGTAAAACTGTCTCTAGGAAAGATTGGTATATCCATATATATAATTGATGATGTAATAAGAACCGAAGTTTTATAAAAAGGAGGTATAAAGTGAGTTGGCTTAAAAAGAATTACATAAATATCATAGTGATATATATTAATGTATTATTTATTGCCTTAGCAATATTTGATGCTTATAAGCTTATTAATACAGACCTCCCTTTTATATTCTTTACAATTACAATTGGTATAGTAATATACTGTATTTTTAATCTTGCTCAATCTAGAATGAAGAATAAGAGACTATTTATTGTTCTATTCCTTATTCTATTAATAGGGACTACTATTTTTTTAAAAGATAGTATTGGGGGATTCATATATAATAGAATAATTAAAGAAATTGATACCATAAACGGCTTATTAATAGAGCAGAAAGTTATAGATTTTTCCCATTTTAAAAATATATTTCTGATTTTTGTTCCTATTATAGTCTTTGTAGCTATGTGCCTAACTACTATTGGAAGATTAGATTATATTCTGTTTGTGGATATTGGAGTCCTGACTTTTTTATGGGTTCTTGGATACACAGAATCTGTGGAAAAGTTACTATTTCCTTTGGTTACAGTAATTGGATTTACTCTTGGAGTGAATAATCATAATATCTTTATGAAAAAGATTGGAACTAATAGAATCAGGCATGGAGTGAGGCCTATAAGGATAGTACTGCCCTTGTTGATTATAGCTCTTATTGCAGCTTTTATAGCCTCCAACATATCCTATAGCAATCAAGGGAAGCATTATAGTGATATTATTCAGAGGCTTAAAGATATAATTATAACATATGATAGTCGGGGTGGCATTGATTTAGGAAATAGGAGATTCACCCTCAAATCCTCAGGCTATAACGATAGTAGCGTTGTCTTAGGAGGCTCAATAACAATTAATTATGATGAGGTCCTAGAGGTACAAAGCGAGAAGCCTTTATATCTTAAGGGTTCCAGTAAAGATATTTATGATGGAAAAACTTGGAATGGGACCTTTGGAAACGGATTTAAGAGAAACTACTTTCAGGTGAATGATAATATTAGTGAGCTAGATATTAATAATCAGACACCAACTAATACTCGAAGGGTTTCAATAAAGCCTTTAAGCAGCTACAGGAATTTGTTTGTTCCGCTTAATACTGCATTAATAGAAACCGATAGAGTTGTTTATGTAAATGATAGAACAAAAACAGCTTATTTTAATAATTTCAATAAGGATGAATATTCCATTGAATATAACGAATATGCTATGCCCTCCAATTATAATATAGATAAAGATAGAGCATACCAGTCTATTGTTGATGAATCCTTTAGTGAAGAGCTACAGCTCTATGGAGGGATAACTGAAAGAACTAAAAATTTGGTAGCAGAGCTAATAGAAGATGAAGCTTCAGATATGGAGATAGTTAATGCTATAGAAGGGTATATTTCTGATAATTACACTTATTCTTTAAATGTATCTCCAGTTCCGTCGGGTCAGGATTTTGTGGATCATTATCTTTTTGACACATATAGTGGTTACTGTGTTTATTCTGCTTCAGCGGTTACTATTATGCTCAGAATAGCAGGAATCCCAGCTCGCTATGTAGAAGGCTTTAAAATCTCAGAGAGAAGTAATGTGGATGGGGTTTATACTGTCACCAATGCCGATGCTCATGCCTGGACAGAAGCCTATATTTTTGATGGTGTAAACTATAGGTGGGTAACGGTAGATGCTTCCACAACTCCAGCAGAGCTTCAAGAGGAACAGGATAATAATGAAGATGGTAATGATAATACAGATAGTCCTGGTACATCAGGAGGCAATGAAGCTAACACCCCTGGTCAGGGACCAGTGGTTGATCCAGGTATAGAAAATCCAGCTCTTGAAGAAGAAACCTCACAGGATAAAGCTGATAGCAATGGAGTACCTGTAGTATTTATTTGTTCTATAATAGCTATAGTAGTTATTGCATTATTAGTTAGAGTTTTATATAAATTAATTATTATTTTTTATATAATTAATTCAGGTAGTAATAAAGCTCTCTATGGTCATTTTATCAAGAGATTAAGAAGCCATGGCTATAAAAAAGACAAGGGTATCACTGATAAAGAATTCGTGGAAGGTATAGACAATAAAGAGCTTAGGATAAATATGAGTAATCTCTTAGACGTGGTATATGCAGAACATTTTGGAGGTATAGATATTAAAGCAGACAAAAAACAATTATATAAAGATATTGAAGGCTCACTAAGGAAGGCTTACAGCAAGAGCTTTAGATACTATTTATATAAATATTTATTATAAGGAGAAGATATGAACTATAAGCTTATTTGTATAGATATGGATGGCACTCTTTTAAATACTCAGAAGGAGGTTAGCCATAGAAATAGAAGGGCACTGATAAATGCCTCGGAGAGAGGGGTGAAGGTGGTTATTTCTTCAGGAAGAGCCTATAATTTTGCAGTTCCTTTTGTAGATTATACAGATAAGGAAGTGCCAATAATAACGGCTAATGGAGCACTAGTTAAAGAAAAAAATAGTGGTAAGGTGCTTTATAAGAAGATACTGGGGGCAGTTACAGCCTCGAAGATATATCAGATTTTTAGAAAATATGGTATTCTTGTATCTTATTTTGCCGATGACACAATTTTCTCAGAGGAAAAGCATAAGATGGTATTTCAATATAATTTGATAAATAAAATACTTCCTGAGGAATTAAGGTTTAAGGTGATATTGCATAATTCTATAGAAGAATGGGAACAATCCTTCCTGAAATATAATGATGATATCCTTAAGTGCTTAGTAATTCATGAGGATAAAGATATACTGCAAAAGGCTAGAAGGGAAATAGAAGCTACCATTGATGATGTAGAGCTAACCAGCTCAGGAGAAAACGTAGTAGAAGTTAATAGTAAGGGAGTATCCAAAGGTAGGGCTGTAGAGCTTCTGTCAGGAATTTACAATATTAAAAAGGAAGAAATTATCTGTATAGGTGATGGAGAAAATGATATATCCATGCTGCAGGCATCAGGGATGCCTGTTGCCATGAAAAATGCTCCTGAAATAGTTAAGGAAAAGGCAAGGTTTATCACAGATAGTAATGATGAAGATGGAGTAGCAAAGGTCATTGAACGTTTTGTACTAGATAAATAAGATGCAAGGGTCTTTGGAAGCAGTTCCAAAGACCCTTCCTTATGCTTATACTAGACAAGGATATAAATGCTTTGACTAAAATATCCTGTTATTATAAACTAATAAGGTGATTAATTTTTATTTTATAAGAATTACTATCGTCTTGGGAGGTAAGTAAGTGAACTTAAATATAGTGTTATTTCAACCTGAAATTCCTCAGAATACTGGGAATATAGCTAGAACCTGTGTGCTGACTAACTCTAAGCTTCATTTAATAAAGCCCTTAGGCTTTACTTTAGATGAAAAGCACTTAAGGAGAGCAGGCTTAGATTATTGGAAGGACTTGAGTCTTGAAATTCATGAAAGCTATGAAGACTTTCGCAGGAAATATCCTGAGGCGATCCTGTATCTTTCTACTACCCATGGTTCAAAGTATTATGATGAAGTTAGCTATAAAGAAGGGGACTTTATAGTTTTTGGGAGGGAATCATCAGGATTGCCGGATTATATAAAGAATGAAAATAGGGAAAGCTGTATAAGGGTACCCATGCTTCAAACGAGCACTAGATCTTTAAATCTATCAAATACTGTTGCTATTGTAGCATATGAGGCTCTGAGGCAGCTAGGGTATCCAAATATGAAGTAGGGGGATAAATTTTGATGCATAAAATTAAGCTAATAACTGATAGCACCTGTGATTTATCTAAGGAGCTCATAGAAAAATATGATATTGAGATGATACCGTTAATAGTGAATATAGATGAGGACAGTTATTTAGATGGTATCGATATAGATATTCATGAGCTTCTAGAAAAAATGTCTCAGGAGGATGTTAAGGTTTCTACCTCTCAGATAGTGCCTAACAGATTTTATCAGTGTTATCAGAGGTATTTAGATGAAGGGTATTCTATTATATCCATACATCTTTCTTCTGATATAAGTGGTACATATCAATCAGCCTGTATAGCAAAAGAAATGATTGATAGTGATAAAATATTTGTGGTTGATTCAAAAAATGTTACCAGTGGTTTAGGAATGCTGGTTCTAAAAGCTGCAGAACTAAATGAAGTAGGGAAGTCTGTAGAGGAAATACTTTCAGTGATAAATCATAAAAAGGAAAGTATAGAAAGCCTTTTAGCCTTTGAAAGCTTAGATAACCTTGTTAAGGGAGGCAGACTATCAAAGACTGCAGGGGTAATAGGTTCTATGCTGGGGATTAAGGTAATTCTAGGAGTCATTGATGGAAAGATGGCTGTAAGAGACAAGATGAGAGGCAGTAAAAAAGCCGTAAAATACATAATTGATGGCTTTGAAAGGACTGGATACTCAAAGGAAGATACGGTTATGCTTCTTTCTATAGAGAATACAGATATATATCTACCTCTTAAGGAATATCTTGAGACAAATAATATAAGATACATTGATAATAAGGTAGGATGTACTGTAGGAATTCATTCTGGCCCCAAGGCTTGTGGTATATTTTATTTTAAGGAATAATTATATTTATTAAAAAAGCTGTGAAGATTTTATCTTCGCAGCTTTTTGGTGTTTTTTAATAATATTTTTATTGAAACACTAATTGGATATATTGAATAATTAATTGAATTTAATCGGAAAACATTTGAGATATATAACACTTCCCATTGCTCCCTATAACCACTCCTATACCAGTTTTTCGATAATTACCATTTAGAATATTACTTCTATGCCCCTCTGAGGCCATCCATTCCGCAACTATTTTTTCCGCAGATATGTTTTCTCTTAAAGCTGATTGATCCGATGAACTGATAGAAAATAAGTTTTCTCCAAAGGTTTGGAAACTATGACCAAGGGCTTTCGCTATATCAGAGGGCTGATTGCTATAAGGAGAATTGTGGGAAAAATAGTCATATTGAAGCATTTCATTTGCCTTATATCTTGCAGCAGTTCTAAGAGTGCTATTTGCAGTAAGACTTACCACTCCGCCATTGCTTCTTTCGGCATTAATAAGAGATAATATTTTCTCCTCCACCTCCCATGAGAATTCATGATCATGGTTATAAGGAATGGAAGGAAGAGTGCTGATTTCTTCATTAATATTGTCCTTTGGAGTATTGGTTTCCTCTACTGGAGTATCATTTTTTGGTCCTGAAGAGCCCTGACCTTGAGAAGAAGGTGGGGGATTATTACTTCCTTTATTATTCCCTGAGCTAGTGGTTGGATTTTTCTGAGCCACTGAGTTATTAGAAGGAGATTCATTCTCTGTATTTTGAGAATTATCCTGAGAGGAAGAAGGTGCTTTTATACCTTGCTCTTTTGTACTATCTTCTTTTGTATTCTCAGAGTTATTAGGGATTATATTGCTATTTTCCGAGGTGGGGGCTGGTGCTATTCCTTCACCACTCTGTTCGGGGGTTCTGCTACAGCCAGAGATAAAGAGCAAGGATAATGAAATGATAAGTACAAAAAGATTATTAAAAAATAGCTTCATGGTGATATCCTCCTGTTATACATGCGGTTTTATAAATATCTATAGTTATTATTACCAAAGATTTCTCTAATATTATTTTTTGTGCTGTTAAGTAGCTTTGTTATAGGATAGCTTCTCAGGACAGAATATTTTTTTCGAATTAACAAATAATAATCAATGCACAACTAAATACTATGATGGGTACACAATTAAACATTATAATCAACTCTCCATGTAATAACTACAATTAAGGAGTTAAATTCAGAAATTATTTACGAAATAGGAGGTATTTGTATGTATAAAAGACTAGGAGTGATAATTGCTCTAAGTGCTCTTTTTATTACAGGAATCGGCTGCGGAGGGAATCAAGGAGGAGGCAATCAAGTGACTTCAGGTGCTCTAAAGGTTGGCTTAGTTACAGATCAGGGAGGAGCCAATGACGGTTCCTTCAATGAGGCAGCTGACAGAGGTATAAAGAAAGCAGAGGAGGACTTAGGAATAAAGAGGCTTAATCCAATAGAATCCCTTCAGCAGGAGCAGTACCAGCCAAATCTTAAGACTATGGCAGGAGCTGCAGATTTAACTGTAGGCACAGGATTTATGATGGCGAGCTCTATGAAGGCTGTTTCACAGCAGCTACCTGATAAAAAATTCTTGATGGTAGATATTACTGTAGATAGCCCTAATGTTTTAAGCTATGTGTTCAAAGAAAATGAAGGAGCTTATTTAGCTGGAGTAATGGCTGGGACACTGACGAAGAGTAATAAGATTGGGTTTATAGGAGGTAAAGCGGGAGATGTTATAGAGCGATTTGAAGCTGGCTTTGCTGCAGGGGTTGCCTCGGTGAATCCTGAAGCTGCAAAAGGGCTTATTCCTGTAAACGCCAATTCTCATGGTACCTTTGTAAAATATATAGACAGCTTTAACGATCAAAGCAAGGCTAAGGAAGCTGCTAATATACTATATAACTCTGGGGTAGATATAATATTCCAGAGTGCTGGAGGAGCTGGCCAGGGTGTGTTTTTAGCTGCTAAAGAGAGAGGGAAGTATGCAATAGGCGTTGACTCAGATCAGGCAAAGCTTCTTCCTAGTTATGCCGATGTCATTCTATTTTCTGTAATTAAAAGGGTAGATGAAGCAGTTTATAATGCTATTGAAAATTTACAAAAGGGAGAGTTTAAGGGAGGAAGCACCGTAAAGCTTGGAGTTAAGGAGGATGGGATAGGTATTTCTGAAACCCTTAACGAGGCTGTAACCGATAAAGCTAAGGATGCTCGTACAAGAGCAGAGGAGATAGTTAGAAGTGAATCACTGATAATACCTGACACCTTAGAAAAGCTTCTTAAATTCGAAGCACCATCCTTAAAGGAGAAGCCATAGTAGAACCCGAAAGCAGATTAAGGCCCCGTCTAGAATCGGAGGGATATTAGATGGAAAATGTAGTAGAAATGAAAAATATCACTAAGCTATTTCCAGGAACCATAGCCAATGATAATGTGACTTTTCAGCTGAGAAAAGGAGAAATTCATGCCCTTTTAGGAGAGAATGGCGCAGGAAAAACCACATTGATGAATGTTCTTTATGGATTATACCAGCAGGAAATAGGAGATATATATATTAAAGGAAAAAAGGTAAAAATCCATTCGCCAAAAGAAGCTATTGCTCTGGGAATAGGAATGGTGCACCAGCATTTTATGCTGATTAATAATTTTTCCGTGGCAGAAAATATAGTCCTAGGTATGGAGCCTAGAAAAGGTATTGTAAAGGATATGCACAAAGCCATAAAGGTTACCAATGAGTTATCAGAGAAATATGGCTTTAATATAAAAGCAGAAAAGCTTATTGAGGATATGACCGTAGGAGAACAGCAAAAGGTTGAGATATTAAAAGCCCTATACCGTGGGGCTGAAATACTTATACTTGATGAGCCTACAGCAGTCCTAACACCCTTAGAAATAAAAGATTTAGAAAAGATACTACATAATATGGTTAATGAGGGCAAGTCTATTATATTAATTACTCATAAGCTTAAGGAAGTAAAAAGTATCAGTGATAGAGTTACTATAATTAGAAGAGGTAAAGTGATAGATGTAGTAAATACCAGAGAGGCTGATACCCTTCAGCTTGCAGAGCTGATGGTGGGAAGAAAGGTAAAGCTCTCTGTGGATAAAAAAGCTTCCATCCCAGGTGAAGCTGTTTTGAAGGTGGATGCTCTTAGAGTAATGGATAACAGAAGGCTGCCAGCAGTAAAGGATGTGACCTTTGAGGTTAGGGAGGGAGAGATACTGGCTGTAGCAGGAGTAGATGGAAACGGACAATGGGAGCTTATAGAAGCAATAACTGGATTAAGAGCTGTTGATGAAGGAAGAGTCTTTCTAGGTGATAAAGAAATTACTCATAAGAAACCTAGGGAGATTATTGAAGAAGGTTTAGGGCATATTCCTGAGGATAGGCATAAAAGAGGCTTGATATTAAAATACTCATTAGTGGAAAATTCAGTTTTAGGTTATCATTATAAGCCACCTTTTGCTAGGGGAATTATAATAAACCAGGATAAGGTGAGAGAGTGGTGCAGAAATATTATACAGGAATATGACATTAGAACACCTAATGAGGAGGTAATGGCAGCCTCTTTATCCGGTGGAAATCAACAAAAGCTTATTATCGCAAGAGAGGTAGAAAAAGAACCTAAATTAATAATAGCCGCCCAGCCAACTAGGGGCTTAGATGTGGGAGCTATTGAATATATACATAAAAGACTTGTAGAAGAAAGGGATAAAGGCCGAGGAGTTCTGCTGGTTTCTCTAGAACTAGATGAGGTACTGTCACTAGCTGATAGAATAGCTGTAATTTATGATGGAAGGATTCAAGGGTTATTGTCTTCAGCTGAGGCCACTGAGCAAAGGCTGGGGATTTTAATGGCTGGAGGAACCTTAGACTTTACCTCAGAGGAGGAGAAAAGATGAGCAAAAGGAAAAAGTTAAATAGTAAAGCCTTCAGTGGAGCTTATAGTTCTATAGCTTCTGTGCTCTTAGGTCTTTTAGTTTCTGTTGTATTTGTGGTTTTCTCCTCTGATTTAGGAATTATAAATTCCATTTCTCTACTTTTTAGCTCACTTTGGGAAGGAAGCTTCGGCTCTAAAAATAGTTTTATTGAGACTCTTGTATTTGCTACTCCACTTATTTTTACTGGCTTGGCACATAGCGTAGCCTTTAAGACAGGATTATTTAATATCGGTGTAGAGGGACAGTTTATTATTGGCATGCTCATGGCTGCCTTAATAGGAATTATTCCTGGGATACCTCCGGTTCTTCATGTAATATTAGTTCTTCTAGCCTCTGGACTAGGAGGTGCCTTATGGGCAGCTATCCCTGGATATCTCAAAGCAAAAACGGGAAGTAATGAGGTTGTAAACACAATAATGATGAACTTTATAGCTATGTATTTATCTAATTATGTAGTGGGAAGAATTAAGACTAGTGGTACAGAAGCGACTCCTTTGATTGAAAGCAGTGCTAGATTGTGGAGGTTCTTAGGTCCTGGATATAGATTGAGCATTGGAATATTTTTAGCTTTAATACTGGTGGCTTCTGTATATTATCTTCTATGGAAGACCACTGTTGGATATGAGCTTAGAGCTGTAGGCTTCAATATTTTTGCCTCTGAATATGCAGGTATAAATATTAAAAAGAATATAATAATGGCAATGGCTGTATCAGGCTTTATAGCAGGGCTTGGAGGAGGAGCTCATGTGGCAGGAGTACAGCATCAGGTATACAGCCTATTCGCCTTTCCAGGCTTCGGAAACGATGGAATAGCTGTTGCCCTTGTGGCTAAGAGCAATCCTTTTGGCGTTATATTTTCTGCTATATTATTCGGTGCTTTGAATCTAAGCTCTGGAACCTTAATGCTCTATGGAATATCAAAGGCTGTTTCTTATCTAATTCAAGGAACAGTTATCTTATTCGTAGCATCAGAATTTATATATAGATTTATTGGGATAAGGAAAAAGAAGGAGGCTGCACAGGATGAATAATGAAACCACGATTTTACTTGTTGGACTTATTGCTTCAACCTTAAGGCTGGCGACGCCTCTAGCTTTAGCTGCTTTGGGAGGAGTGTTTTCAGAAAAATCCGGGGTAGTAAACATAGCTTTGGAAGGAATAATGATTGCTGGTGCTTTCTCTGCAGTTTTAGGCTCCTATCTTACGGGTAATCCATGGATTGGTGTTGTGTTTTCTATGATTGGTGGAACGCTATTTGCTGCACTCCATGCTTTTCTGTGCATTAATCTACAGGCAGAGCAGGTGGTTTCTGGAGTGGGTATAAATGTATTTGCCGCTGCTTTTTCCAGCTTTCTTTTATATGTTTTTTTTGGGAATCCATCTCAATCCTCTACAGTACCAGCTCTTCCATATCCTAAGGAATTTTTTTTGAACCTTCCCTTAGTTGGAAATACTGTTATAGGCATTATATTAGGAGATCTAAATTATTTTGTTTTGTTTGCACTGATTCTGGTACTGGTGTCTATTTTTATCTTTAATAAAACTTCCTTAGGCCTGAGAATAAGGGCAGTAGGGGAGCATCCTAAAGCTGTCGATACTCTAGGAATAAGTGTTTATGGTTTAAGATATTTATCAGTAATTATTTCAGGTATCCTTGGAGGATTAGGAGGAGCTTCAATTTCTATAGGAATATTAAGCTCCTTTAGAGAAGGTATGATCAGCGGAAGAGGTTATATTGCTCTGGCGGCGGTTATATTTGGGAACTGGAATCCTAGAAACGCTTCCATAGCTTGCTTACTATTTGGATTTGCAGAAGCCCTTCAGCTTACGGCGCAGGGCTTTGCCTTTAAGCTGCCCCAGGAGCTATATTCAGCCTTCCCATATTTAATAACTATGATAGTACTTATTGCAGTAGTAGGTAAAACTCAAGGCCCTGCTGCCAACGGTGTTCCCTACAAAAAAGGTGAGAGATAATAATAAATCTACTTTTAGAAAAGAAGCAAGGATACTGAATATATTACTTATGTTCCGTATCCTTTTTATTTTAAGCTTTTTAAATTTAACTATGATATAATATTAAGTATAAAGAAAATAAAATGAATGGTGATAAACAGATGAAGCTGGACTATAATTTAAACTTAACCCAAGAACAAAAGTTAATTATGACACAATCAATGCAGTTATCTATAAAGCTTCTTCAGATGTCTACTATGGAGCTGAAGGAATATATAGATAAGGAGTTTGCTGAAAATCCAACTCTGGAGATTAAGGATGGGGCTCTAGAGGATGGCTATGCCTCTAAGGACAAGCTTGATTATAAAGAAATGATTAAGTACTTAGAATTTGATAGCTATGGATCCCAGAGCTACTCTGCCTATGATGAGGATTCTGATATATCACCCTTTACCTTTATAAGCAGCAAAAAATCTTTAAAGGAATATCTTACAGAACAGCTGCGAGAGCAGATTAATGATAAGGAACTTATAGCTATAGCCATTTATCTTATTGAGGGGCTAGATGAGAGAGGCTATTTAACCTCATCTATTGAAGACTTAAGTAGTGAGCTAAAGCTTCCACAAGAAAGTGTACAAGCTGCTTTAGAGGCTATTCAGGGATTGGACCCAGCTGGAATAGGAGCAAGAAACTTAAAGGAATGCCTTAAATTACAGCTTCTTCGCAATAACTGCACTAATGAAAAGTTATTTAAATTAGTTGAAGAACATCTGGAAAATTTAGCAGATAATAAATACCCGCAAATCTCAAAGGATTTAAATATATCTCTTCATGAAGCTCAAGAGCTAGGGGATATAATAAAAGGTCTAGAACCTAAACCTTCTAGGGGATTTTATACCGGAGAAGATACTAAATATATAATCCCAGATGCCATCATAAAGAAGCTAGGAGAAGAATATGTAATCATTATGAATGATAGCGTGCTTCCAAAACTTTCAATTAACCCAATGTATAAAGAGCTAATTACAACAGAAAAGGATAAAGAAGCCGTAGATTATGTAAAGGATAAGCTTGACTCAGCTATATTCTTGATTAAGAGTATTGAAAGCAGAAGAAGTACTCTCTATAAGGTTCTTGAAAAGGTAATAGAAAAGCAAAAAGAATTTTTTGATAAGGGAGAAAATTATTTAAAGCCTATGACCTTAAAGGATATAGCCTCTGAATTAGGTATTCATGAGTCTACTGTAAGCAGAGCGATAAGAGAAAAGTATATTCTTACTGATAGAAAAACTATAAAAATTAAAGATATTTTTTCTACGGGCATACAGAAAAGTAGAGATAATGAGGATGTAGCTGTAATTAACATAAAAAATAGGATTAAAGAGCTTATAGGTGCTGAGAACAAGAGTAAGCCCTTATCTGATCAGGGGATTTGTGATATATTAAATAAAATGGAGTATAACATTTCTAGAAGAACTGTTGCTAAATATAGAGAGGAGCTAGGTATAAAAAGCTCTTCAAAGAGAAAAAGATTTTAACGTATAGTCATTATGTCTATACGTTTTTATTTTCCATAAAATTGACAAATTGTTTACTGAAATGTTCTTTTTATTAGGTGTTAATATGATATATTAGTAATAAATTCAAGAACAAAAGGAAATAACTATATAATACTTAGGAGGTAATGGTAAATGATAAAGGTTGGAATAAATGGTTTTGGTAGAATTGGTAGAAATGTATTTAAAGCCTTACTAAAAAACTATTCCGAGGAAATAGAAGTAGTGGCTATAAATGACTTAACTGATGCTGAAACCTTAGCACACTTATTAACATATGATTCCCTCTTTGGAAAGTACGATAAATCCGTAAGCTCCAGTGATAATTCCATCACTGTTGATGGCAAAGAAATTAAAATATTTGCAGAAAGAGAACCTAAAAATATTCCTTGGGATAGTGTAGGTGCTGAAATAGTTATTGAATCCACAGGGTTCTTTACTGATGGTGAAAAAGCTAAAGCACATATGGAACAGGATTCTGTTAAAAAGGTAATCATCTCTGCTCCTGCAAAAAATGAAGATATAACTGTGGTTTTAGGAGTTAACGATCAGCTATATGATCCAGAAAAGCATCATATTATTTCTAATGCTTCCTGTACAACTAACTGTCTGGCTCCATTTGCCATGGTTCTTCAGGAGAAGTTTGGTATTAAGAAAGGATTAATGACAACTGTTCATTCCTATACCAATGACCAAAAGATACTTGATGCTCCGCATAAGGACCTGCGAAGAGCAAGAGCTGCTGCAGAATCAATGATTCCTACTACTACTGGAGCAGCAAAGGCAGTTGCACTAGTACTTCCAGAGCTTAAAGGAAAGCTGAATGGTTTCTCATTAAGAGTTCCTACTCCAACAGTTTCCTGTACTGACCTGGTAGCAGAGCTTGAGAGAGATGTAACTGTAGAAGAGGTCAATGGAGCCTTAAAGGAAGCTGCTGATACCTATCTTAAGGGTATATTAGGCTATGAAGAAGCTCCCTTAGTATCCATGGATTACAGAGGTGATGAGAGATCATCAATTATTGATGCTATGTCTACAATGCTTATAGGCGGAAATATGGTTAAGGTTGTAGCCTGGTATGATAATGAATGGGGATATTCTAACAGACTTACTGACTTAACAGCAAAGGTAGGAAAATCTCTTTAATTTTAACAAAGAATCCATTAGTTTTAAATTTTAAAGTCTGGTTTTATAAGCTTCTGCATTATTAGCCAGACTTTTATTTATAAAATATTTAAAATTAATATTTTTTTAAAAAAACCCATTAAAAACACTTTTAAAATCAAAGGGCATAGTTTATAATAAAAAATGTGGGACAATAAAAAATACACTGGGACATATATTGACCAAGGGAGTGCTTATCTTGAAGGATATATTAAGATTACAAATTAGGATTGTTCCTGAACTTGTTGAGGTTTTGGAAAAAAGGTACAGCATGCTTAGATGTATTTATTATAATCAGCCCATTGGTAGAAGAGTTCTAGCTAACAAGCTGCAGCTGGGTGAGAGGATAATCAGAACTGAAACAGGCTTCTTAAATGATCAAAACCTCATAAACATCAGTGCAGCAGGTATGACTGTTACAAAGGATGGAGAAGAGATTATAGAGAAGCTCAGGGAGTTTTTGATAGAGACTCGAGACATATCAGGAATTGAAGAAAAGCTTAAGGTGGCCATGGCAGTGAAGAAGGTGATTATTGCTCCTGGAGATAGTGATACTGATTATTCAGTACTTAGGGAAATTGCTAAGGAAGCTGCATCATACCTTAAGAATGTTTTAAAGAGTGATGACATCCTTGGTATTACTGGTGGAACAACAGTTAAGGAAGTAGTTGACAGTATAGTCAGTAATAATCAGTACAAGAATGTCATGGTAGTACCTTTAAGGGGAGGTATGGGCAGAAAGGTTGAAACTCAGGCAAATACCCTTGCTTCTGTTCTAGCGGGAAAGCTTGGAGGCAGCTATAAGATGCTTCATATCCCTGATAATTTAAGCCATGAGGTTATGGAATCCCTTATGAAGGAAGATGAAATCAGTGAAACCGTTAAGGTCATCCAAAATGCCAGCATAATGCTTTATGGTATTGGAAATGCTGAACACATGGCAAAAAAGCGAGGGCTATCAGAAAATAAGATTCAAAGGATAAAGAGCTTAGGTGCTGTAGGTGAAGCTTATGGCTGTTATTTCAATGAAAAAGGCGAAGTGGTATATTCATCTCCATCTTTGGCTATGAGTATAAAAGACATTAAAAAGGATATACTTCATTTAGCTGTAGCAGGAGGAAAAAAGAAGGCTAAGGCCATTTTATCTACCTGCAGAGGTAATGGTAATGGAGTGCTTTTTATCGATGAAGCTGCAGCAGAAGAAATACTTAAGCTTTTAAGCTTTGAGAATGTGGAATAGATGTATAAATAATCTTCTTTGCCACATTCTAATAATATAATATGATAAATATTTTTTTAAAATATTAAATGTTCTTAATAGGAGGTAATTATATTATGGCAGTAAAAGTTGCGATTAATGGGTTTGGACGTATAGGACGTCTTGCTTTCAGACAGATGTTTGGTGCAGAAGGTTATGAGGTTGTAGCTATAAATGACTTAACCTCTCCAAAGATGTTAGCTCACTTATTAAAGTATGATTCAGCTCAAGGAAGATATGCATTAGCTGATAAGGTTTCCTATGGAGATGATTCCATTACAGTTGATGGTAAGGAAATAAAGATTTATGCAAAACCAAATCCTGAAGAATTACCA
>JAEXSY010000049.1 GCA_023440105.1 Bacillota bacterium | reverse complement strand
GTACAATATTATTGGAATGTGGTGCATCCGAATTGTGGGAACCTTCATATCCATAAAGCTCCTGGGCATGGGACTAGTTTCTGCCTGGGCCTCCATGATCGCTCACAACCTCTTTCTCTTTGTACTGTACTTTATCACCTACCTAAGGGGTACGTGGAATCCACTGAATACCAAATAATAAAAGCGACGGCAAATACCGTCGCGATTATTTTAAGCTTTATTATCTATGGCTTTCTATTGCCTTCATGGCCTTAGGGAAGGTGATAGAAAATACTATTACTGCTGTTAATATGGACAACATATCTGATACAGGCTCTGCTAGGAACACTGCAAAAACCTTATTCTCAAAGAACCTTGGAAGTATATAAATCAAAGGGAATAGTAAAACAATCTTCCTCATAATAGCTATAAATAGAGCAGCCTTAGCATTTCCTATGGATAGGAAGGTCTGCTGAATAGCCATCTGTATGCCGAAGAAGCCTAAAACAGCCATGTATACTCTAATGGACCAGCTGGCTTCAGAGATAAGCTCCGGGGAGGAGTTAAATATCCTTATAAAGAACCCTGGGAACAGCAGAACTAAAAGCCAGAAGGCTCCAAGAAAAGCACAGGATATGGACAGCATTACCTTAAAGGTTTCTTTTACTCTCTGAGGATTTCTTGCTCCATAGTTGAAGCTCATAATAGGCTGTGCTCCCTGGCCTAAGCCCTGGGCAGGAATCCAAACCATCTGTAAAATTGTGCTGGCTATGGTCATAGAACCTACAGCTATGTCTCCACCGTATTTCTGAAGAGAAGAGTTGAAGCCTATGTTTATAAGAGCTTCTGTGGATTGCATGATAAAAGGTGCCAGGCCTAAGGCCATCACTGGAAGTAAAACCTTCATTTTAGGCATAAGATACTCTTTTCTTATACGAAGCTTCGACTTCTTGCCTGTAAGAAACCATAGGACAAAGGCTGCTGAGATTCCTTGAGATATGATAGTAGCTAATGCTGCTCCTTCCACTCCCATGTCCATACCATAAATAAATATTGGATCTAATATTATATTAGTTACTGCTCCTATTACAACAGAGATCATACTGAAGCTAGTGAAGCCTTGAGTTGTAATAAATAGGTTTAATCCAAGGGAGAGCATAACAAACAAGGAGCCTGAAGCATATATCCTCATATAAGGATAAGCATAGATAATAGTATTCTCACTAGCTCCAAAGAGCCAAAGAAGCTCCTCTCCCCAGATATTGAAGGCTGCAGTGAGTATAAGGGCTGTGATGATAAGTGCTGTGAAACAGTTCCCCAGTATTCTTTCAGCCTCAGAGTTATTCCCTCTACCCATCTCTATAGCTGCCCTAGGTGCTCCTCCCTGTCCTATAAGCATAGTAAAAGCAGAGATAAGATATATGACCGGAAAGCAAAGGCCTATTCCCGTAAGAGCAATGCTCCCTATCTCAGGCATATGGCCTATATAAATTCTGTCTACGATATTATACAAGAGATTAACCAGCTGTGCTGCCACTGTAGGTATAGCAAGCTTTAATAAAAGCCTTCCCACAGGCATGGTGGCTAATTCCTGTGAAACATCCTTCTTCTCTTTAGTTTTCCCCATATTAAGTCCCCCATTTCATTTCGCTTTGTTAAAAGGAAAATCATAAAACACATTACTTATTATAGCATCTTACTAAAAAACCTTGGAGTAAGACATTTACAAATAAACTAGATTAATCGGCATAAAATAGATTCTCAAAGACATAAGAACTGTTTAACTCATATCCATCGGATATTATATTTATATAATCCTCAATATATAGCCACCCTTCAGTGCCATCTTCCCTGTGCATAAGCAACCAATTTTTATTGTCTGTTAATGGAAAGGTTATTGGCTGATCCGAAGGCTCCATTACTATTGTTTTTGAAGATAAATTCTTTTCAGTATAAGCTTTTATTTCTTGTTTTAATAAAACTGGTTTTTTATCTTCCCAGTCATTGCTGATAGGAGAATATAAGTCCTGTTCTACTGAAACAAGCTTCCCTTCACTGCCCAGCTTCCAGGTAAAGACTGTTGTCCAATATTGAATCAAGTCCAGCCTCCCTTGAGAGTGAATTGTCCCCTTACCATCCATAGAGTAGGTATCATCCGTAGGATAACCGGTGACATAGCCTATATATTCTAGCTCACTGCCATCATACCTTAGAAAGCTGGTGGTAAAGTCATCGCTAGGGCCTGCATCCGCTATGGCAATTTCCTTATAATCATCAGAAGCATCTATATCTACGATAAAATACCACTGATCGTCAGGATAATAAATATTCATCCCTAAGCTCCCCAGTGGATTCTCACTATCCTCTTTGGCATATTCCACTCCTGATATGGTAAGATTATTCACTTTATAGTAACTATAACTATCGTCGTGGACTTTCTTAAGACTATAATTTATAACTTCATCTTCTCCATCACCATTCAAATCAATAATTACAGTTTCTCCCGGCACAACCTTTACGATATAGCCATTCTCCTCTGAAGGAGGTTCAATATTTC